>NZ_DAIQRQ010000047.1:0-44087 GCF_036786105.1 Ohtaekwangia sp. | reverse complement strand
AAGTTGTTCAACTCTTGATTTCTCATGCCCTTGTTGGTTTCCTTCACCAACAAGGCGTGGGATGTTTCCGTATGAAGGAAGCCCGCGGAATGAGATTGATATCGTGGTGTTATTGAAATTATACTTCATTCCCGTCAGTCAGACATGTTAGTTAATCACCACGTCACCAAAGGTCATGGAAGGCAGGCTTGTGCTTATAATCTTTAAAGTCTTTAGAGGATTAGAGACATTCGTGTTGGCTTGCTCTGTGGTATTAACATTCGGGAACAATACCAGCGAGCCTATAATGGCAGTCAGTATACCAATAACCGCGAGTAATGAACGAACCCGCGACTTGTTTTCTGTTGTGGTGTTGTTATGCATTTCCATTGCCGTGCGATTATGATGTAAAGAACGGTACACAAATGCACCCCGGCCATTGTAAAAAGGCCGTTTCAGGACACCGGTAGGTGAATGCCGGAAACCGGGCGGCGAATATTCAAAGCATCCTATTCATCCTCACAGAGTGCCTGGATATGTCGATTGCCATCCGGTAAATTTCAAGCTCCGCATTTTCGATTAACCTGTAACGATTAACAGATAACGGTTCATCATTTCATGAATTTCTTTATTTTACCTACTATTATGATGGATGAAAGTTCATCCCGTTTTAATCGCTTCACAATTTAGCATCAGGTAACGCTGTTCCGCATGGCAGACGTAATCAGGTTTCATATACTCGCACACATCATCATTTCGTTTACCGGTGCATTGCTGCTACTGGCCATCTGGTATAACATAAGCGATCGCTTCCGGCATATTCTGCAGGAAGACAATGCTCCCAGGCGTGTGGATAAAGGGTTACTGTATCTAAGCCTTGCCATCTTTGTATGGGTAGTGGCCGGTTGCTGGGCTTACCTCGGCCATGCGTATCATTTTTATGAAACGCTATATTTCAAAACGGGCAATAACCTGTTCTCCATCACCAACGATCTCTTTCTGTTTCTCGCGTTGTGTTATGCCGATCACGCCCCGCAGTTTATTCACAAGCATAAAAAGAACAGTATCCGTATCGTGGTGCTCATTCTGTTCATGGCACTGCTCACCGGTGCTATACCGTTGTTTGCCGGTGAGCATCATGAGCAACACAGTGTCAGCCTGCGTGCACTTCCCGACCTGATCCTGTCTGGCTTTTTAACGTTTTTGCTCATCGTTACCTTCTATAGAACATTCGCCAACCGAGGACTTCGGGTTGTTGCCATAATCTCTGTCATTGCCATTGTTTTTATATTCGTCTCTATCCTGCCCGATGCTTTTCCGGATTTGTATAATGACTTTACAAAAGACCTGATCAAGATAACAGCCAAAACTTCGTTCATTGCCATCACACTGGTGCTGGCAACCAGCTGGGTTATTCAATTGGCCAATACACCCCGGCCGAATGAGATGATGATCAGTTTCATGGACTGGTCGCTGATCAAAATTACCATCCCTTCCAAAAAAGTAACTGGCGCTACCATTGAATTTGGTTCCAGGACAACGCAATATGTGAACCTGTTCAAGTTTGCCATCCGGCGGAAATACGGCAGCGAGACCGCTCAAAGTATCCTCATCGGTCTGGGTGGCGAGATCAATAATCAAACCTACCTGAGCCGGATCATCGATAACATGAATGAAATACTGAAGCTGGAAGAAGATCAGAAGCTGGAACGCAAAGATCTTTTTACCTTCATCGGCCAGGGAAAGTACCGGCTCAGGATTATTCCCGAGAATATAAAAATTGATGAAACGCTGCTGCGCGAATTTGTTAATGCTCCTGAAAATCAAGAGTATAAATCCATTTGTAATTTAGTGTAACTGCCGTTACACATTCTTTCTCCCGATTACTTTTTGCTATTCTTTACAACAACACGCGGCCTCGCATGGGGTGCCCGCTAGCTTTGACTATTCACTAAAACCCCGCGACCTATGGCAAATCTCTGGCTTAAAAAGAACATCAGTCAACTGGTAAACGAGGCTTCTGATGAGGATAGAGGATTGAAACGAACCATTGGCACCTGGGGGCTTATTGCACTCGGCATCGGCGCCATTATCGGTGCCGGATTGTTCACCAGTACCGCTGAAGCCATTGCATTCCATACCGGCCCTGCAGTCTCCATCAGCTTTCTTATAGCAGGCATTGGCTGCGCGCTCGCGGGTTTATGTTATGCCGAGTTTGCTTCTATGATCCCGATTGCGGGCAGCGCCTATACCTATGCGTATGCAACCATGGGCGAATTTATAGCCTGGATCATTGGATGGGATCTGGTGCTGGAATATGGTGTTGCTTCGGCCAAGGTGGCCACATCGTGGTCTGAATATCTGAATAAGTTATTAAGCAATGTTTTTCATGTTCAGATTCCCTATGCGTTCTCACATTCACCTTTTCAATATTCAGCCGATGGCGTGAGAGGCATTATGAACCTGCCCGCCCTCTTTATCATCCTGTTATTATCGCTTGTGCTGATCAGAGGCATCAAAGGATCATCGCTGGTAAATGGCATCATTGTTATCATTAAAGTAGGCATCGTATTACTGTTTATTGGTTTTGGCTGGTCATATATCAATCCCGCTAATTATACTCCCTATATACCGTCCGGCGCAGCCGATCCATCAGGTGAATATGGCTGGACGGGTATATTTGCCGGCGCCAGCGTAGTGTTCTTTGCCTTTATCGGATTTGATGCGGTATCTACAGCAGCGCAGGAATCAAAAAATCCGCAACGCGACATGCCGAAAGGTATATTGCTGTCACTTTTGATTTGTGTAATCCTCTATATTCTGTTTGCCCATGTGCTTGCCGGTGTCGCTAACTATAGAGAGTTCAGAACCGTTGGCCAGGAGGCTTCCGTTACGTATGTAATCGACACCTATATGAAAGACTATCGATGGCTTTCTACATTGGTAACGGTTGCTATACTGGCCGGATTTTCTTCCGTGATACTCGTTATGCTGATGGGACAATCGCGCGTATTCTTCTCCATGTCGAAAGATGGATTGGTGCCGAAGGTATTTTCACAGCTTCATCCTAAATTTAAAACACCCTGGAAATCAAACCTGCTGTTCTTCGTTTTTGTAGGACTCATTGCCGCGTTTGTTCCTGCATCTGTTATCTCAAACATGACCGTGATCGGTACACTCTTCGCTTTTGTATTGGTGTGCCTGGGCATTATCATTTTACGTAAAAGCGATCCTGCTACACCTCGTCCCTTTCGCACACCGTGGGTGCCTATAGTTCCGGTTCTCGGTATTGCTGTTTGTACCGGTTTGATCTATTCACTCGGACCTGCTAACTGGCTGCGACTCATCATCTGGCTGATCATTGGCATTTTTATATACATAGGCTACGGAATCAGGCACAGCAAACTGCAAAAGGATGCAGCGGGCAAGTCTGACAGAGTACGTCATGCCAATTGGGATTTGAATCGTAGATAAAAATAAGTAAAGTTGCCGGTAACTTTACGATAGCATCATGAATGCCAAAGAAATTCTCAGGCAACACATCGCTAAAACTATTTCTATTTCTGACGATCAGTTCGATTATTTCTTTTCTCATTTCAAATTGCAGTCATTCAAAAAAGGTCAGGCTATCATTAGTAAAGGCGATACGGTTGACCGTGAATATTTCGTAATTGAAGGATGCCTGAAAACATTTTATATCAACAGCGATCTTAAAATGTTTATTCTCCAATTTGCCATGCCTACCTGGTGGGCGTCCGACTATGAGGCGCTGTATACCGGTATAAAAAGCAATGTAGGTGTTGATTGCATTACCGATGCCGAAGTACTTTGCCTGCACGCAGAAGATCGGGAGAAGCTTTGCCAGGAGATCCATGCCATTGAACATTTCTTCCGGTGGCGTACCAACAAAGGGTATGTTGCCTCACAGAAGCGCCTGCTTTCGCTTATGAACAATGATGCCAGGCATCGGTACGAAGAACTGCTGGCGCTATACCCGCAGCTATATAACCTGGTGCCTAAAAATCTGATTGCAGCCTACCTGGGAGTATCCCGCGAAACGCTAAGCCGCCTCTATAATTCCTGATTGATGTGATACAGATCACATAAGAATACGATAGCCAACAAATGTGATGTAGGTCACGCGCCCGCGTCAACTCCACCGGCGATGTTTGTGTTGTTCATGTAAACATAAAAAAATGGAAACACAAAAATTCAAGATCAGCACAGCACAAAGTACCATCGACTGGATTGGCCGTAAAGTTACGGGCGCACACAACGGTACGATCGCCATCAAAGAAGGAACGCTGTTCTTCAACACCGAACGACTTGCCGGCGGACGTTTCGTAATCGACATGAAGTCGATTAACATCCTCGATGTTACAGACCCTGCTACGAACGCTCAGTTCGCAGGACACCTGGCTTCGGATGACTTCTTCAACATCGAACAATATCCTGAAGCTTCATTCGAGATTACCAGTACAGAACCCCGCCATGATAATTCCTATCGCATCAGCGGTTTGCTTACCGTGAAGGGAATCATACATCCCGTGAGTTTCACAGCGCAGGTAAATCTGGCAAAAGAGTCTGTAACGGCTACGGGCACAATCACGATCGACCGCACGAAATTTGGCATCCGTTTTCGCTCGGGCAATTTCTTCAAAGATCTTGGCGACACATTGATCTATGACGATTTCGACTTGCACGTAAGCATCACCGCGGAACTCGTTCATCAACCTGCCATCTTCTAATCGATCATCGCCATGCCATACATTAAAATTGAAGTAACACGCGAAGGCGTTACCAGAGAACAGAAGCAACAGCTGATCAAGGGCGTAACCGAAGTGGTTACCAAGGTGCTCAACAAAGACCCTCATCTTACACACGTAGTCATACAAGAAATCGATCTCGACAACTGGGGTTATGCCGGTGAGCAAGTATCTGTATGGAGAGAACGAGGCATTACCGCTGATAAAAAGCAGTCATAAAAGGCAAAATATTATTGTTACCAGGTTGCGAAGCGGTAGCAATACCGACTTCGCGATGGTAGCTGAAATGTATGACGACACCACAGGCGATCGCCTTGTGAAAAACATAAAAGGATGAAAACAGATACAAACAAAACGAACGAGGCTGCTATCATACAGGTGATGGAAGCTTACTACTTTAAAGGAATATATACCGGCAATGTGGAGTTGCTAGGCCGGGCTTTTCATAAAGACACACTGCTTTTCGGCGACATCAAAGGTCAGCCGTATGCTAAAACGCTTGAACAATATTTGAATGGTGTTGCCGACCGTGTGAGCCCGAAAGATTCTGCAAAACCTTTTGATTGCGGGATCATCTCGATTGATGTTATCAACACCATTGCAATGGTAAAGGCACGCGTAAAGATGTATGAGTTTAATTATTATGATCTGCTCTCGTTTCATAAATTGGATAACCGGTGGGCAATTGTCAATAAAATGCTCACACATGTGGATCTGTAAAAACCGCTATCCGTTACAGGTTAATCGTTAATAATTTCGTGTAACAGATAACAATTAACTGATAACCTGTAACGATTAACGACATGTGGTATAAAACAAAAATAACAGACATCCTGAATATACGATACCCCATCCTGCAAGGGCCGTTTGGCGGTGGACTCTCTTCCGTAGAGCTCGTAGCAGCCGTGTCAAACCTGGGAGGCCTGGGTGGCTATGGGGCCTATACTATGAGTGTGCAGGATATATATGAGCTTGACAAGAAGCTCAAAGCGGTTACAAATAAACCCTATAATTTAAATCTGTGGGTATCTGATACCGATGCTATACAGGGCACGGTTAACGATGCACATTACGATCGTGTAAGAGCGCAGTTCAAGCCATACTTTGATGCAGCCGGTATTGAATTACCAGCCAAACCTGCTCCTTTCAAATCACGTTTCGAAGACCAGGTGCAGGTAATGCTGGATATACGACCCCAGGTACTGAGCTTTGTATTCGGTATACCTTCTGCCGATATTATCGAAGCATGCCACAAACGTGGAATGAAACTTATCGGTGCGGCCACTACGCTCGATGAGGCCATTGCTTTGGAAAATGCAGACATTGATATGATCATTGCTTCGGGGTTTGAGGCGGGTGGGCATCGACCATCGTTCCTGGCATCAGCGGAGCAATCTACTACCGGTACATTTGTTTTGCTGCAACTTATCAAAGAGAAAGTTCACGTACCGGTAATCGCCGCAGGTGGCATTGCTAATGGCCGGGGTATAGCAGCAGCCCTCACGTTGGGAGCTGACGCTGTACAAATCGGCACCGCCTTCCTGGCATGTGATGAGTCGGCAGCAGTGCCGGCACACAAAGCAGCATTATTTTCTGACAGAGCGAAATATACCATGCTCTCAAGGGCTCATACAGGTCGCCTGGGACGAGGGTTAAGCACCGCACTTGCCAAAGACATGATCGGTAAAGAAAACAACATACTTCCGTTTCCATTACAAACTACCTTTATGAGCACCCTTCGCAAAGCTGCGCTGGAACAGCAAAAAGAGGAGATGGTATTTTTCTGGGGTGGACAGATTGCACCGCTTGTAAAACATAAAAAGGCCGCAGATCTGATGCAATCGTTGATTGCTGAAACCAGCGCTGTCCTTAGCAAAAAATGAAATAAGATAATCGCGATGTGGGCTAATTTTTCAGTATAATCGCGCTGAATTTGTTTCAAAGTAAAGCACGCAGTGAGCTAATGGGAAAGATTATACGACCAACCTATCCGAAAGAATTTAGCATAGGACTTTTAATTCTGATCTTCTTTTTATCATTCTTTTTATCGTCTCAGATTTTTAACGTTACCTGGCGTCAGCTTCTGGATGGCACCGATGCATACCTGGGCATGTTTCTCATCAGCAGTGCTGTGATCATAATGGTGTTGATTCTATGGGAAGAGTTCCTGTTTCCGCTGCGGATAAAAGAATCTGCAAACGGAGTGATCTTCAGAAACCACAGAACAAAATTGAAAACACAGTTGCTCATCTACTGCATTATACCGGCAATCTTCGCTTTTGTTTATCTCGAATTTGAAATCAGGACAGTTCGTTTTTTCATCTGGGCTGCAGTCTGCTGCATTTTGCCAGTGGTTATTAAACTCGTCTCTGGCATCAACAACTACAACGACTTTTTGAAACTTACCGATGATGCCATCGAGTATAAGAACAATCAGAAAACGGGGATATTCGCATTGAAAGATATACAGCATATTGCACTTACCCGTGATGAGAGAAAAGTGTTGCACAAGATTCAGGTGGTGATGACTAATGGCAACGATGTAATTATCGATCTGGATGAAATGGAGCTTGAAGCGTTCATGAGTGCTATCGATAAATTCGTTACCGGTCACTATAAAAATCTTGTGAAAGAGAACAGAGTTGTTGCTTAAGGCAGTGTAAATATCCGTCAGTGTCAGGTATTCCACCTGACACTGCATAAAATCTATACTCCGTATTTCAATCTTCTTCAGTCAGATGAAAAACACCTGGCTGTCTTTTACTTCGGCAGCACCGTAACAATAACCCGCTTATAGCTTACCAGTGCCGGTGTTCCTTTGTCTTTTACCTGCAAGATGAAATGAATGGTTTGAGGCTTCTCTACTTTCGGAGCCGTTACCGGAAGATCGTACAGGTTGGATGCATACGGACTAAAGCTCACTATACCGGGATAGGTGCCTGCTTCTCTGTATTGAAACCACAGGTAACTCATCGAATCACCATCGGGATCGTATGTGCCATCGGCATTCAAATGAAATTGCTCTCCTGACTTTACACTAAAGGAAGCAGGATGCGCCAATGCTGCTACAGGCGCATGGTTCGCTTCATGGTAAGCTTTGGTGCACCAGGCGATGCGTGCAGCAAAATCATTTTGATAGGCTTCGCGCCAGCGCCATATCGTGGCCAGATTACTTACATAACTTTTGTTATCAACAAGAGATACCAGCGAGTCATTGGCATTCGTCCAGATGGCCCGGGTTTCGGGTTCATCGCTCGGCCAGTGATCACGCTTAAACATCCCGGTGTTTGAGTCTCGAAATTCGGGAAGGTAAAATTCATAACGGCCGCCCCATCCGCCATAGTTGGGATGTTCCGGGTCGTTCAATCCATTGTTGACCAGATTCATAAATGTAGGTGTATCTCCTTCCATACCGTAGGCTACATCAGGATACGCTGCTCCCAACGGGCCATGACCTTGCTGTATATTTTTGGCAAGCCAGTCGTTCGATGTTACTTCCAGGTTGGAGCCTGGTACCGGCATCGCGATGCCGAGCCAGGTAGCATTCACGTAATTGTAGCCGGGTGTAACGATATAAAATATACCAGGGAAGTTTTTCCTGATCCACGGGCCACTGTCGTCCTGATCGGATATAGTATATATTCTTATTTTCCTGTATATCTTTTCTGCCTCCGCTGCTGACTTTGTAGCACGTATTTTCCACAACGCCTGTGCCAGCACGTTGGGGCCTCCCCAAACACAGATCCATACCGGACGATCATCAGATTTATTCAATACCTGCACAACCCAATCGGAGCCTTGTGAATCTTTTCCCTCTCCTACTCCTGCCATACCATATACCGGCAGCCCTTTCTTTACTTTATCCCGAAGCTGCTCATACGATGGATAGCCTTTTTCGTGCAGCAGTAAATTAGGCTGCACTTTACTATAGGCGCGTAATACTTTATCTATACTCTCCGGAGCTACTCTCGTTTTCTGATGGATAGACGTTGTAGCCACAAGTCCTTCTATATCCCACTGATTGGCATAGGTAAGAAACCTCACCAACGACTGTGTGTCATCCGGATCAGCCTCTATATCCGTCAATATCATCACCCGGAGTTTTTGAGCTTGCTGGGCAGGCAACATCTGCGCATACAGACTCAACGCAA
Organism: Ohtaekwangia sp.; assembly: GCF_036786105.1. Classification (NCBI taxonomy): domain Bacteria; kingdom Pseudomonadati; phylum Bacteroidota; class Cytophagia; order Cytophagales; family Fulvivirgaceae; genus Ohtaekwangia; species Ohtaekwangia sp. The sequence goes on along the minus strand of NZ_DAIQRQ010000047.1, from coordinate 35,191 downwards.
AAGTGAATAGTGTGGCCAGTAATTTCATAGCGGGTATCTTTAGACTAAACATCGAACAAGCATCTAAAAATACTCCTTTTCATCAACTCACCATGCTCTAAAACAAAAGCCCGCTGATCAATGACCAGCGGGCTCTGTTATTCGTTATGCCTGCGTGCTTAGTTCCAGCCGCCACCCAGTGCGCGGTAAACGTTTACCACGGCATTCATCTGTTGCATTTTGGTTTCTACTAACTCAAATCGTGATTCGAGTGCATCGCGCTGCGTCAGCAATACTTCCATATAGTCTGCCCGCGCTGATTTAAACAAACGGGTAGATATATCAATCGACTGCACAAGTGCTTCCACCTGTTTCGTCTTCAGATCATAGCTGTTCTGCAGGTTGTTGATGTTCGAGAGCTGATTGATCACTTCGATGTGCGCATTCAGAATAGCACGCTCATAGTTGTATACATTCTGAATCTGCCTCGAAGTTGCCGAATAGTAATATGCTTTGATTGCATTCCGGTTAATCAGCGGTGCAATTAACTCACCCGCTGCCGAGTAAATCAACGACTCGGGTGTTCTTATCAGGAACTGTGAGTTAAAGGCATTATACCCTATACCGGCTGTGATCCTTAAGTTTGGATAGAAGTTAGCGCGAGCCGACTTTACATCCAGCTTGGACGCTGCCAGATCCTGTTCAGCCTGTCTGATGTCAGGACGATTGCGCAGCAACTGAGAAGGTATACCGGCATGAATCGATGCAGGCACCAGGTCAACAAAACCTTGTGAGTTGCGCTCCACACGTTGCGGGAATCTACCCACCAGGAAGTTGATACGGTTCTCAGTCTCAACGATCTGCTGCGAAATATAGAACAAGCGGCTTTGGTTTTTGAGCACTTCTGCTTCAAACCTGCGCACAGCGAGTTCGGTAACTTTTGCGGCCTGCTTCTCGAGCTTTACAATCTCCAATGCATTCTGCTGGATTTCGATGTTTCGCTTCAATATCTCCAACTGGTTATCGAGGGCCATCAACTCATAATACGATGTGGCGATCTCGGCAATCAGGTTGGTCACCATGAAGTTCCGTCCTTCTATCGAAGACAAGTATCTGTGTACAGCAGCCTTTTTAGAGTTGCGTAACTTCTTCCAGATATCGACTTCCCACGATGCATTTACACCCAACATCAGGTCGGTAAGCGGGTCGGGGAATCTTCTTCCGGGAGCGATGTCATCTGTTTCTTCAACAGCGCCCGAGCGTGTATATCGTCCAACCTTATCAACACCGGCAGCGGCCCCTACATTCACGAAAGGCAAATACTCCCCTTTCCGTGCACGTATCTCATTTTGCGAGATGTTAATCTCCTGCATGATGATATTGTACTCCTGGTTATTCGCCAGTGCCATATCGATCAGGCTTGTCAGGTTAGGATCTGTAAAAAACTCCTTCCACTTGATGGTAGCTGTATTGGTAGTATCCTTTAAACTGTCGCTGAAGTTTCCAGGTACCGTTTTATTCTCTGATCGATGAACCAAAGAAGGCGGTAAACTACAAGCTGCAGCCAATACGAGCATACAGCTTATGGCCAGGCCACTTACTATTCTTTTAGTGCGCATTGTCATCACTGTCATTAGATTGAGGAAATTTATCCATTTGATGTACCAGATTTTCGGTCAGAGAGTCTTCGTCTTCATCTCTGATCAACTTCCGTCCTTCTGCAATTCTTCCGAAGATATAGTATAGACCGGGTACTATAATTACCCCGAATACTGTACCGAACAACATACCTCCCAGTGCAGACGAACCAATGGTACGGTTTCCGATGGCACCCGCACCATGCGCCATTACCAACGGAATCAAACCGGCAATAAAAGCGAATGAAGTCATGAGGATAGGACGGAAACGAACTTTGGCACCTTCAATGGCAGCTTCCAATACAGTAGCTCCCTGGTGATGTTTCTGCATGGCAAACTCCACGATCAACACCGCGTTCTTACCCAACAGACCGACAAGCATGACTAACCCCACCTGCGCATATATATCATTGGCGAGTCCCATCGACTTGATCAACATAAATGATCCGAACACCCCGGCTGGCAATGAAAGCACAACCGCCAGTGGAATGATAAAGCTTTCATACTGTGCGGCAAGTACGAGGTATACGAATGCCAACACGATGAGGAATATAACAAGCGCTTCATTACCACGTCTCACTTCGTCATACGAAAGTGCAGCCCAGTCAATATCATAACCGCGGGGTAATGTTTTTGCAGCTACTTCTTTTACTGCAGCAATCGCTTCACCCGAGCTGTAGCCTGGTGCCGGACCTCCCCTGATGGCGGCCGTGTTATACATGTTAAAGCGGTTGATCTCGTTGGCACCCTGCTTCTTCTTGATTTTCATGAAGGCAGAGAAAGGCACCATTTCACCTTTATCGTTCTTCACCCAAAGGTTCAGTACATCTTTAGGAAGTTGTCTGAACTCAGGAGCAGCCTGCACAAACACTTTGAAGAAACGCTGGTACTTGATAAAACCAAGTTCGTATGTACTACCCACAAAAATGGAGAGTGTGTTCATGGCATTACCAATCGATACGCCTTTTTGCATCGCCAACTGGTTGTCGATCTCAATTTCATACTGAGGATAGTTGGCACTGAAGAAGGTGAACAAACCGGTGAGCTCTTTGCGCTTCTCGAGCTGCTCCATAAATTCGTTCTTCACTCTTTCAAGATCATCGTAAGTACCATCCGGATTTTTATCCAAAAGCTGCAAGGCAAAACCACCCGCTGCACCGAAACCCGGTACTGCCGGAGGATCGAAGAATTCGATCGTAGCACCCGGAAGTTCTTTGGATATTTCTTCCAGTTCCTGGGTAATCTCCTGTACGGTATGTTCACGCTCCGACCATGGTTTTAAGTTGATCAAACACGTAGCCGCATTCGATCCGCGACCTTCGGTAAGTACTTCATATCCGGCAATGGATGATACCGACTTCACACCTTCTACTTTCTGAATCAGTTTCTGAAGTTGCAGTGAAACATCGTTGGTACGTTCCAGTGTAGATCCGGGAGGTGTCTGCACAATGGCATACAGCATGCCCTGGTCTTCACTTGGAATGAAACCCGAAGGCAGGTTGCTGGCAATGGCAATAATACCGGCACTGAAAGCAAGCCAAAGTAAAATGGTTACCCATCTGCGGTGTGCTATCTTTCGCAGCACCCATACATACTTATCTGTTACCTTTTCAAATCCGCTGTTGAAGCTGTCAATGAATCGGTTGAATATATTTCTGGATCGTGGCTGACCATGTGTGTTCTTTAAGATCATGGCGCAGAGCACTGGTGTCAATGTCAACGCAACGAGACCGGAAAGAATGATCGAGCTCGCCATGGTAATGGAGAACTGACGATAGAATACACCAACAGGGCCCGACATAAAAGCGATCGGCACGAACACCGCTGTCATCAATAACGTGATGGCGATAACGGCACCACTGATTTCGCCCAATACTTTTTGTACGGCTTTATAGGGGGTAAGATGTTCTTCGTGCATTTTGGCATGCACCGCTTCCACCACCACAATCGCGTCATCCACCACAATACCAATGGCCAACACAATAGCAAACAATGTGATCATGTTCATCGTGAGCCCGAACACCTGCATGAAGATGAAGGCACCAATAAGCGAAATAGGTACCGCCAGTGTTGGAATCAATGTCGATCTCCAGTCGCCCAGGAAGACGAACACCACCAATGCTACGAGAATAAATGCATCTCTCAATGTATGGATTACGTTTTCGGTTGATGCATCAAGAAACTGCGATACATCGTAGCTCACTTCGATCTTCATCCCCGGAGGGAAATCCTTCTCCAACGCTTCCAGTTTCTTCTTCACGTTTTCAATTACCTGGCTGGCATTACTACCATAGGTTTGCTTGAGCACGATAGCCGCTGACGGATAGCCGTTGATGTTGGAATAGATATCATAATACTCGCTACCCAGATTAACAGTGGCTACGTCTTTCAGGCGAAGCAATTCTCCTTTGGAGTTTGCTTTGATGATGACGTTCTCATACTGTTTGGGATCGCTGTAACGGTCGGAATAAGCCAATACATATTCCAATGCTTCGGCACGCTTGGAGTCACCACGACCGATACGACCGGGCTTACCAATGATACTCTGATCGGCCAATGCTTCCATCACTTCATCAGGCGATATAGCATAGGCACGCATACGCTCCGGATTCAACCACACACGCATGGCATACTGACGGCTACCGAGGATACGGGCCTGACCAATACCGTTGATACGTTGCAATTCAGGAATCATCGTTACCCCTGCATAGTTGAACAAGAACTTCATGTTGGCATTCTTGTCTGTACTGTACAAGTTCACGTACATCAACATACTGGGGATAACCGGTGTGATGATTACCCCTTCACGTTGTACGAGTTCAGGCAATCGGTTTCGCACCTGCTCCACGCGGTTGGATACCTGCACCAGTGCCTGGTTGATATCCGTGCCCGGTTCGAAGATCACCTGTACGTTAGCTTCACCCGCGCTGGTAGCATCAGATGACATATAGCGCATACCCCACGCACCGTTGATAGCCTGCTCGATCGGGATAATAACAGACTCTGTAAGTGTTTTAGCGCTCGCTCCCGGATAGGATGCAGACACCATTACCACTGGCGGTGCAATAGACGGGAACTGCGAAGTAGGCAGTGTATTGATGGCCAGCACCCCCATGAAAATAATCACGAGCGAAAGTACGATCGCGAGTACCGGCCTCTTTAGAAATGCATTAAACATTGTATTTCCTTATTTAATGAAAGTGGAATTATTCGACATAAACTTTCAAGCGAGGAAGCACGGTCTTCATGTCCTCAAACTTGTACTCTCCAATCTTCTCTTCGTTTCTCACTTTGCGAATACCTTCCAGCATGATTTTATCATTTTCTGTCAAGCCTGACGAAATAATGTATAAATCAGGAATCTCGGCAGCAATAGCAATTTCCCTTTGACGGATGGTGTTGTCTTTATCCACAACGAAAACGTATTTCTTTTCCAATACTTCAAAAGTTGCCTTTTGAGGAATGATCAATGCATTTTTCAGTGGAGCAGTAGCAATCACATTACCGGTTTCGCCGTGTCTCAGCAATCCTTTAGGATTAGGGAATGTAGCCCTGAAAGCGATGTTACCAGTTTCGTTATTAAAGTCGGCTTCAATGGTTTTTACAGTACCAGGATATGGGAACATTTCACCATTTGCCATCTGAAGATTTACTCTCATCAGACTGTCTTTCTTTTGTGCTGCTTTGTAGGTGAGGTATTCAGCTTCCGGTACATTGAAGTATACCCACATCTCACTGTTATCCGACAGTGTGGAGAGTAAGTCGCCTTCATCTACCAAACTTCCAAGTCGAACCTGGAAACGGTCCATGATACCATCGAAAGGAGCTTTGATCTCTGTGAAGCCCAGGTGAACCTGAGCCAGCGCCATCTCTGCTTTTGCTTTATCATATTTTGCTTTGGCCAATGCCAGTTCGTTGGGCGATACTACGTTGCTGTCGGCCAGTTGCTTGGTATTTTTATATTCAATCTCGGCAAACTTGGCTTCCGCTTCCGCTTTCTGCAATTCTGCTTTATAAAGTAACGGCATGATCTGAAACATCAGCTGACCTTTCTTCACGCTCTTACCTTCATCTACATAAATATTCTGCAGATAACCCTTTTCCAGCGCCCGCAGCTCTATATGCTGTATGGCGCGGATTTGACATACGTACGAACGGTTAACCAGTGTATCCTTCCTCATCGGACTGGTCACCAAAAATTTGTACTCTTCTTCCTTTTCTTCTTTTTTAGACCCACAGCCTGTATAAACCAGTAAGGCACACAAGCTCATGAGCATTACAATTTTCCTCATGGTAGTTTTACGTTAAAAGCGATTTATAATCTTGATTTATTAAGAGCTATAAGTATTTATACCTGGCACCCTTCTTTGCTAGGCAATCAGGATGCTTAGCAGTTAAAAATCACAACCGGAAGGTTAGGGCAAATTCAATTGCCTGCTTGAGTTCTTTGATCATATCCTGAATACCTGGAATAACAGATATTGATATGATGACGAATAAGAGAAACTCGATTGAAAAGATAGGATTTTTTTACTGTAGTTAAAAAAATACCCTAATGTATAAGTTGAAAAAATAGCAGTAGAGTAACTACCGCTCTCGATACGTTTTCTCAGCGAAACAGATTCATCGTCTTCTTCTTCATTTTCGCGATTCTCAATGAAGGGTACGCTTAACTCAAATCTCCGTTTATCTGTACCGAGTGATATAAATCGTAAACCGGACGCGTCATTGTCTGCTGTACACAACACGACCTGTTCTGACTTCTGATCATTTACTATGGAAAGGATGGCACATTCGGACGTGCGCGCATGCAGGTGACTATATCCGTTCAGGAGAACATACAGGAATAGGATGTATTGTAAAAGAGCCTTCATCACCTGGGTCGCAAAAGTATACGAAGTATGGTATACTGGCAAGCATTGATTCTTAAATATTAATACCTGCAGGTGACATCTTACAGCCGCTACATGAACACTTGTTACTTCCGTACATTTCAAACGTTATAGTAATTTATTTATCATGAATGTAATGAAAGCTACCCACCCTCATCCTGTTTATGATAACTTTGCAGCCTTCAGGTCACATGAAGTACGCTAACTTTCAATATTTTTTTCAGCTCGCTTTAGGAGATGCACCATTCGGGTGCGTAAATGGTAAGAAGTATCCATTATGCGTACTCCTCACAATAAACAATTTACCTGACTGTTGTTCACCCGATCGATGCAGTACAGGCTTGGTTTCATTAAATTCTGCCTTGTCCCTTCTTCCGGATACGGCTTAATGTTTCAGGCGTCATGCCCAACATGGAAGCCAGGTATTGCAGTGGTACTTGGTTGAACAAAGATGGTGCTTTACTGAACAACCAGTCATAACGTTCTTCCATGTTCATGGACAGTAATGAGAACAGGCGTTCTTCCATGAATATAAAACACTTGCCCAGGAACAACTTCTCCAACCGGTGCCATGCAGGAATTACGTTGCCAAGATTGTTATAGTCGTCTGCAGAAATGGTGAATAACTCACAATCGGTGAGTGCCTGGATATTGAATCTGACCGGTGTCTGGAACATGAGTGCAGCAAGGTCGGTAATAAAGCTGTCGGGTGCTGCAATCCATTGCGTAATCTCCTCTTCCGGGCTTTCGATAAAGAAACGCGAATAGCCAGACCGTTGAAAATGAAGGGAGCAACGTGTAGCACCGGTCCGGAGGATGAAATCGTTCTTCTTGCATAGTTCGGGCTGAAAGTAAGAAGCGATCTTCCGCGTGTCTTCTTCATTTACACCAAAGAATACAGAAATATACTGTTCCAGTTCATTCATAAGTAAGCCTTTAAAGCGAACCGGATCTTGACAGACCTGAGTTCATAAGCAAATCAAATGAATCTGGAAGAAATATACCAGTGAACCGGCTTCCTTCAGATGAACTGTATACATGACGTTTACCGCGGTGATTGCCCGTATTCGTGATGTAGCTTCTCCCCTGCCGTACGTGTATTATAATCTACGGCATACGCAAGTGCCACCAGGATCCACTGCAGGTTTGCCGACCAGGCCAACACTTCTACACTGGAAGGTGGCGGCCCCACAAGGTTAGAAACCTCTATCAGTGATAGCAGCCCGATCAATAGCCAGAACAACACTTTGCCGGTTGTATTCTTTATTTGTACTGACTTTAAGTATAAAGCAATTCCACCAACAAACAGTATCAGCTCCAGCGTAACGGTTAATGCCGTGGAAGCCCAGCCTCCCAAACCAAAATATACCGTAGCACCCGGGTATAGCGGCAGATCAGGAAAGTGTACTATGAGGTCGAGAAACCAGTGGCTCACCACACCGAGTGCCAGCAGTGCCGCGCTCTTCAGATTTCTCTTTATCAACCAGTAAATTCCTCCGAAGCCAATAGCCCAACCACTGGCTCCCAGCAGGCTATGCGTAAACGGATAATGCACAAATTCCAGTTTTATAGCACCGGTATATTCCGGGTGAATCGCTACCTGCTCTGCTCCCGACAGCAACATTACCGGCCACACCAGATCCAGGAATTGAAACGCCATAAAGAGCGTACCTAAAGAGATTTGGCTGTTGACTTTCTTTGCACCCATGGCAAGTCCGAAGTGTCCGATAAACATATAGGAGGTATTTTGGTTCGTTATAATTCTAATGCACACAAAGATGCCGAGGTGCTGAAGACTACCGCTTGATAAAAATCAAGAAAACCATAATTAGCTATATATTACTATATACCCAGGAAATAACGGTCTATCCACCCTGCTGTCTTCCTGAATTTTTCGTTCATCGCGAATAAAGGAAGAGGAACGCTACTTCGCCCGGAAGTTATTCGTGAAACTATCGGTCGCTACCGAGAGGCTTTAATCGGAAAAGAAAAAACAACTACCTTCCTGCAATGGCTTGAAAGAAGATAGTTGCTCCTATACAAAGACTATATTACTTCGTGGCTGTTACTTTATGGGTAAAGCCACGCTCTTCCATCAGTTCATCAATCTTCGGATCGCGACCGCGGAACAATCTATATGCTTCTGCAGGGTCTATCGTATTGCCTACGGAAAGAATATCGGTATAGTATTTTTTGCTTACGGTGCGATCATACGGACCACCTGCTTCTATAAATGCCTTGTAAGCATCGGCAGAAATTACCTCAGACCATAAGTAACTATAGTATCCTGCGGAGTAACCATCATCGCTAAAGATGTGCAGGAACTGTGGCAGCCGGTGGCGCATCGCAATAGCAGAAGGCATACCGAGCGCTTTTAGCGTTTCCCGTTCATAAGTATCAGCATCGATAGGCTTATCTCCTTCCAGGTGCAGCTTCATATCTACAATGGCCGCAGAAAGATATTCAACCGTGGCATAGCCTGAGTTGAATGTTTTTGCCTGGTATATTTTATCGATCAGTGTATTGGGAATCGGTTTGCCCGTCTGATAGTGCAGTGCATAGACGTTTAATACTTCGGGCGTTGTAAACCAATGTTCCATCAACTGTGAAGGAAACTCGACAAAATCGCTTGCTACGTTAGGCGACTGTAACGAAGGATACGTGACATTCGAAGAGAGTCCGTGCAAGGCATGCCCAAATTCGTGGAATAATGTAGTGGCATCATCATACGAGATCAGCACCGGTTCGCCCGGTTTACCTTTCATGAAATTACTATTGTTAGAAACGATGGGAATAACCGGTCCATCCATTTTTTGTTGCCCGCGGTAATTATTCATCCAGGCACCCGAACGCTTCCCTGCGCGCGCATACGGATCGAAGTACCAAAGCCCGATCACCTGGTCGCTCGTTTTGGTTTTCACTTTCCACACCCTGACATCCGGATGATATACCGGTACATCCTGCGAGGGTTCAAAAGTGAAACCAAACAATTCGCCTGCTACCCAAAACATACCTTCGCGAAGTTTATCGAGTTGCATATAGGGCTTCAGTTCATTCTGATCCAGGTTATACCGTTGCTTGCGGACTTTCTCTGCATAGTATAAATAGTCCCACGGTTCGATTGTAATGGCAGCATCCTCCTTCTTTGCAGTGGCCTGCATGTCGGCTACTTCTTCCTTTACCCGTTGCACGGCAGGCTTCCATACTTCTTCCATCAGCTGCATAGCCCGCCCGGGTGTTCGGGCCATTTTATCATCGAGCATAAGATCTGCATGCGTTTTGAATCCCAGCAACCTGGCACGTTCGGCACGCAACCGAAGAATGTCTGCTATAACAGCATTGTTATCATTTTCATTACCATTGTCACCACGGTTCTTGAACATCTTCCACGCTTTCTCGCGAAGGGATCGGTTGCTGGCAAATGTCAGAAGCGGATCAATAGAAGAACGCGTGTTGGCAATCGCCCAACCCTCTTTTATGTTTTTGGAAACAGCATACTCTTTGGCAGCATCAATCATACTTTGCGGCAGCCCGTGCAGTTCTTCCTTCTTCGTTACTGTAATATATATAGTGTTCTCATCCGCCAGCACATGCTGACTGAATTTGGTAAACAGTTGAGCAAGCTCCTGGTTGATTGCAGTCAGCCGAGATTTGGCCGTTGCATCGAGTTGCGCACCCGAATGAACAAACCGCGTGTAATGAAACCACGCCAGGCGTTGCTGCTCTGGAGTAAGTTTCCGGAGCTCCGGTGATTCATATACTGCTTTTATACGTGCAAATAACTTTTCGTTCTGAACAATTTTATCGTTGAGTGCTGCCAGTTTAGGATTGACTTCGCTTTCAATCTTTTGAAAAGCAGTATCGCTCATGTTGTTTGACCATATATAAAATACAGTGAGCACACGATCCAGACTCCTTCCACACCGCTCAAATGCTGCCAGGGTATTTTCAAAATCGGGAGCTTCCGCGTTTGTCGCTATCAGATTTACCTCTTCGAGTTTTTCGTTGATCGACCATTCAATGGCCGGGCTGAATTGCTCCAGCGTCACTTTGTCGAACGGGGGAACACCACCATAGGCTCCCTCCCAGGGTCTTATCAATACATTGGTCTCTTTGTGTTCTACAGTTTCCATTTTCGTATTTGTACAGGCACTTATACCGGTTACCAGCGCCAAGATAAGGATACAGTTTAATAGTCGCATACACATAAGGATAAGAGGGATATTAGCTAAATATACTTTTTTTGATAGCAACTTCATGATGGAGCAACGACTTTCTTTACATGCCCATACTTGCTACAATTCCCAAAAGGCGGTAATTTTCATTTTCTCTCGTACAGAATGCGCATACAGGAATTTAATCATACCATCGACTTTTGGATTGACGAGTTGAAAAAATATACCCTGTCTCAACTTCATGCAAAGCCTGCCCCAGGCAGTTGGTCACTCGGGCAACTCTATATGCACCTGCTGGCCGACACACAGTATTACCTGGAGCAAATACATGCCTGTCTTGCATCCGGCAACAACATAGATGGAGATTCAACGCCACATGCCAAGGTTATGTTACGCAACAATGAGTTCCCGGATATATTGATTGAAGGATCACCAGATAACATCCATGTTCCTCAACCGGCCAGCATCGAGCAGGTAATGACTGACTTGCTTGCATTAAAGGCAGAAATGAATCGCACGGCAGCATGGATAACAACAACACCTGTACAAGGTAAATCACAACATCCCGGATTCAATTATCTCACCGCCGAAGAATGGCTCCAGTTTGCCGACATGCACTGGCGGCATCACTTGCGACAAAAGAAAAGGATTGATACTTTTCTGAACACCGTGAGGCTTTAAATATATATACCGGTATCAAACTACTTTCAGCATAAAATAAAAGGTGTGCTGATCGCAACACACCTTTATTCGTCAATGATTGTGGCAATACCTATTTCGCAGGACTTAAAACATCCTTGTAGCTTACCAATACAATTCCCTTCCGGAGAATGGCTTCTTTTACCTTTTCGCTGGTAAACAGGGTAGTGACGTCTTGCCTTTGCTGCGCCACATCTTCATACCCGATATGATGAATGGCCCGCAGCTCATCGTTATCGATACCCGGATGTTCTACATATACATACGTCTTGCCGGCTTCCAGTGTATTGAGCATATCAATGAAAGCCTGTATCCGCTGTTCCGTAGTTTTATTCTGACTATCAAAACCGGTATACGATACCGCTATATTTTTCTCTGGATCTACATCTACCGTTGTCAGGTTATATTCTTTGGCAACGCGCATCACCATTGCTTTTACCTCCGGGATAAACGCAGTGCTCATCATGTGACCCGATATGTGGCTAAGGCGTGGTATATATTTTCTGGCCATCACAATCTGCGCCCGCAGCTCTTTCTCGATGTCTTCAATCTTCCAGGGATTCTCAACGATAGCCTGTCCCGGATAATTTTTATTCTTGAAGATCATGGGATAAAAATAACCGTCTTCATTGCGCAGGCTTGGACAATCCGTAAGCGGACGCCACTTGATGTTATCCCACTCACTCGTAATGGCAAAATGTAACCCTACATCTACGCGTGGATTCTGACGAAGCATCCTGGCTGTCTCCGGAAACCACGGGGACGGCACGATCACCTCTATCGAAGTTTCAATACCCTGCCTATAGGATTTCAGCAACGCTTCATCCGCGGAGTGCGAAAAGCCCATATCATCGCCCCGCACGATCAATCGCGGTGCATTCGGCACTACTTTCTTCTCTATACCTTTAAAGTGGATCGTTCCATTCTTGTTAAGCCGGTTCTCAAAATCAATGGAGGCATATTCTCCGTCAAATATACATCGGATTGTTTCGGTGTGCGGGCTCTCAATATAGCGAAGCTCAAGTTCGAGCGTTTTATCATCTACCCAGTGATAATGTTCAGCCACTTTAAACGGTGATAAACCTACTCGATTGTTTTTTGCCCGTGCTCCCAGGTATATACCATACTTCGAAGTCTCCTCTTTATTCCAGGTATTCGCGGCAAATAAAAAAGGATACGATGCAGAGTCCGTATTCAATGTGAGCTTGCAATTTCCATTGATGAAGTCAAGACGAAAGCTTTCCAATCGTCTGTCGCTGGTAATAACACCATACGTCTTGCCATTGATGGCGGCTTCCCGTGCTGCATTACTTTTACTAGTCTGCAACGGCAGGGCTAATACCGCCAGGCGCGCTTTCAGCTGCCTGGCTACTTTGGTATTGGCTGGTAATTTTTCCTTGCTGAAGCCCGGCAGTATATATTTCCATACCAGGTTCAGTTCTCCCTGCATATTCGATGTTTCAGAGGTAATGGCGATTACGGCATCGTGCTCCGGCAACACCAGTATATACTGGCCAAACGCACCGTCAGCGCGATAGGAGTTGTTACGGCTTCGCCACATCTGGTAGCAATATCCCTGCAGCCAATCGCTGGAGTCTCGCGTGGCTTGTGGTGCTGCAGGGTCCTGATCGATCTTCTTGGTAGATGCTTCTTCTACCCACGATGCCGGCAGTATCTGCTTGCCTTGCCACTGCCCTTTCTGCAAGAACAGTTGACCAAATTTTGCCATGTCTTCAGTCTTCAAACGCAGACCCCAGCCACCGGTATTTATACCCTGGCCATCGGTTTCCCAATCCATACCGGTTATACCCAGCGGATCAAACAATCGTGGCTTTAAATAATCTATTACCTTCTGTCCGGTAACTTTCTGCACAATAGCCGACAACATATAGGTGGCTACAGTATTATAGAGAAACTTTGTGCCGGGCTCGTACGTGATCGGTACACTAAAAAATGCTTTCGCCCAATTATCTTTCCGGTTAACATCACCCGTTGGATCAGTAGCCTGCCCAACACTCATGGAGAGCAGATGCTTTACGCGAAGCGCTGCAAGATTAGGACTGATCTCTGCCGGCACATCTTCCGGAAAGAAGGAAATAACTTTGTCTTCCACACTCAACTTTTTCTCTGCTACAGCAAAGCCAACGGCAGTGGCGGTAAAACTTTTACTAACCGAATAAAGGGTATGCTTGAGGTCTGCGCGGTAAGGATTCCACCAGCCTTCGGCAATCACTTTGCCGTGGCGCACAATCATAATGCTGTGAAACTCATGATCAGTCTTGGCGGCCGCATCCAGGAAATTAAGGACAGCCTGTGATGAAAAGCCTTCTGCTTCCGGCATACTTCTGGGAAGAGAAGTTTGGGCAAACAACGGTGCTGTTAGTAACAACAGCAACAGTACATTTCTGAAATGGATCATAGGATTGTATCAATCTGTTCAACATTTCAAGTAACAAAATTCGGCAATAAGTTCCATCTACTATTTTATGAATGCGCTGCACTTTCATTGATGCAAAATGTCTTATGGGAATAAATAAGTGACAGTATGCGCATTGCCAACCCCGCATCCTTTGCTGGCATATGTTAATTAGAAATTGTAACAGTGCGCCCATATATCACCAGCTTTACAATAAGTATTTCCGGAAGGTGTCCGGCAACTAAGCCAGTCTGTTCGAACGCAAGGTAAGTCTGATCGCGTTCACCAAGACAGGACGCATTCTGGCGGATCACATACAACGCTATTGAAAAGTAACTGAAATAGAGAGCAACACCTATCGCGATAACTATCATTCAAAAGACGGGCTTACGTTAGACGTCAGCCACAGGAAATTTATGCGCACGAAAAAGTGCTGCCGCTCAATCGACCAACGAATGTTGAAATTACCGGACACACCCTGATTACACTCCCACTCCTCTGGCAGCCAGAAGCTCACGGCTATTTTCAAGAACATGATCTGATAGAACAAGACCGTTACGCACGTATCTGCCCTATATGCATCTGCATTACCTGGAAAGTATTCAGACCTGTTTTTACAGCAGGATCTTCCCGGCATATATTTTCGGCAGCCTCGAGTGAATCCGTCTCCAGAATACCGAGTCCCCATACACCCCCGGGGTCAAAGACAGGGCCGAACAATACTCCGGTTCTCGCATTTATAAGATTCGTCCAGTAAACAATGTGTTCCTGCATAATGGTCCGCTCCTGATCTGTCATATCCTGGGCAAAGGTGGGGCGAGGTGGAATAAGTTTGTACAAAAAGAACATAAGGGTAAATATAGTGTTAAAGTATACAATTATCATCAGGACATTTTACCATCATTCCCTCTTACTTGCCCATCATCACATGATGTTCTTATTTTTAAAGATCGCAGCATTTTGAGATGAAACCAAACCGGCACCGGCGGTTTCGGGCATACTATTTTCCGTTTCAGGAGCGAATGGTGAAGGTTTTGGAATTATATTTTAATCAAATGATTAAAATATTTGATTAAAAACAAAACCCGGCTATCTTTGTATCGTTATACTCACACCAGAAACCTATGGTTAAAAAGAAAGCCGCGGAAACCGATGCTTCTGCAGAAGAGAAGATCAAGGAGGCAGCACGTAAAGTATTTATGATGAAGGGATATGCTGCTACGCGAACACGTGATATAGCAGAAGAAGCCGGATTGAATCTTGCCCTGCTCAATTATTATTTCCGCAGCAAAGAAAAACTCTTTGAGATCGTAATGATGGAAAAAGTAGAAAAACTCTTTGGCATTATTGCTCCTGTCATTAACGATGCGAGCACAACGCTGGAACAAAAAATAGAACAAGTGGCGATAAACTATATGGATATGCTTTCCGTAAATCCCGATCTGCCCCTCTTCGTGATGAGCGAAATCCGGAACAACCCCGATCGGTTTGTGAGCAAGATACAGGCTGGTAAGCTCATCCAGGAATCATACCTGGTAAAGCAATTGAAAGAGAAAAGGCCGGATGTAAATCCTTTGCACTTCATTGTAAGTTTGTTGGGTATGATCCTCTTTCCATTCATTGCCCGCCCGGTGCTGCAGGCAGCCGCGAATATTAGTTCGAAGGGATTTCAGGCTATGATGGAAGAGCGAAAAGCATATATACCCCGGTGGGTAAAAGCAATCCTCAAAGCCCGGTAATTTTTTTTTGACCACAAGTTAATCAAATGATTAAAACAAATAATTAAAAAATGATTATGCGTACTATTCCCGTCATTCTTACCTGTTGCTGGTACCTGGTTTTGATACAACCTGTACGGGCGCAGACAGAAGGTTCGCTTACGCTGGAGACATGCTATACCCTGGCAGAGCAAAACTATCCGCTCACCAAGCAGCGCGAGCTTATCCGGCAAAGTCGTGAGTACTCTGTGGACAATGTTTTAAAAGGCTATCTGCCGCAGTTCACCATCAACGGACAAGCCTCCTATCAATCGGATGTTACACAGCTCCCCATTAAAGTACCCGGCACTGATGTTCACGTACTGAGTAAAGATCAGTATAAATTATATGCCGAGGTGAGCCAGGTGGTATATGATGGTGGTGTGATCCGCCAGCAGCAACATGCCCAGGAGGTAAACGCACAAGTAGAGGAACAGAAGCTTGAAGTGGAATTGTATAAACTCAGGGAACGCATCAACCAGTTATACTTTGGTATATTACTTACCGATGAACAGTTGCTGCAAAACGAACTGCTGAAGAAAGATATACAGATTGGTATTACCAAAACCCAGGCTGCTATTGACAACGGAACAGCCTTTAAAAGCAAAGCCGATGCGCTGAAAGCAGAACTGCTCAAAGCCAGTCAACGCACCACAGAGCTTCAGGCCATGCGCACAGCCTACCTCGATGTGCTGGGTATGTTTCTGAATGAACCTTTACCGGCGCAGACTACGTTAGCCCGGCCAGCTATACTTATACCCTCCGAAGAAATACACCGGCCGGAGTTGAAGCTATACGATTTTCAGAATACAACACTCGATGTGCAGCGTGAATTACTCAGTGCGAAGAACCGACCGCGTCTCAGTTTATTTCTGCAAGGCGGCTACGGCCGACCCGCATTGAATATGCTGAGTAATAGTTTTGAAGCTTATTATATAGGAGGTGCGCGGCTAAGCTGGACATTGTCGGGATGGTATACCATTAAAAAAGAAAAAGCAATTCTGAATAATTCGAGCCGTTCGATACAGGCACAACGCGAAACATTTCTGTTCAACACCAATGCATCAAGCCGGCAACAGCATGCGGAGATCGTAAAGCTGCAACAGCTTCTTCAATCGGATGACGCGATCATTGCGCTGCGCGAAAGCGTGAAGACTGCAGCCGCAGCACAACTCGACAATGGTGTGATTGACACGAACGATTACCTGCGTGAAGTAAATGCCGAAGATCAATCGCGTCAAACCAAGATACTGCACGAGATACAATTACTCCTGGCACAATACAATCAACAAACTATAACCGGTCATGAATCTGCTCATCCATAACACTATGAAAACAATATCAACGCTGGTTGCAACGGCACTGCTGCTGGCCGCCTGCAACGGAAACAAAAATCCTTACGATGCCTCGGGCACATTTGAAGCTGTGGAAACGATTATTGCAGCCGAGGCGACTGGTACCATTAAGACGCTATCGATAGAAGAAGGCCTAACTCTACAGGCCGGGCAGCAGGTCGGCAGTATAGACAGTGTGCAACTATATCTCAGAAAGAAACAACTGCAGGCGCAGATTCTTGCTGTGCTCAGCAAGAAACCTAATATAGCTTCGCAGGTATCATCGCTGCGCGAGCAGTTGAAACAGGCTGAACGCGAACAACAGCGTATAACACGTTTGTTAAAAGCTGATGCTGCCACTCAAAAGCAACTGGATGATGCCAACGCACAGATTGCCATTGTGCAGAAACAGATCGAGGCCTTGCAGTCATCTCTCGGCATAACATCTTCCAGTTTGAACGAGGAGACACTGCCGTTGCAAGTGCAGATCGAACAACTGAACGATCAGCTAAGCAAATGTAAAGTTATCAACCCGGTAAAAGGCACCGTACTCACCAAGTATGCAGAAGCGAACGAGATGGCTACCACGGGAAAACCACTCTATAAAATTGCAGATCTTTCTACAATAATCCTGCGGGCCTATATTACCGGCGATCAGTTCGCACAGGCAAAGATTAATCAACCTGTAAAAGTATTGGTTGATACTGATCACGAAAATTACAAAACCTACGAAGGAACCATTGAATGGATCAGCGACAAAGCTGAGTTTACACCGAAAACCATTCAGACGAAAGATGAACGTGCTAACCTTGTATATGCCATCAAGATTCGTGTAAAGAACGATGGCTTTCTGAAGATCGGTATGTATGGAGAAGTAAAGCTGTGAGATGATGCAAACACAAATACCAGCGATCGTTACGAAAGACCTTACGAAAACGTATGGTAAAGAAAAATCCGTAGCGGTTGATCAGGTTTCCTTTACGGTAAACAAAGGCGAACTCTTCGGATTGATCGGTCCTGATGGCGCAGGCAAGACGAGTATATTTCGCATGCTCACCACACTCCTGCTCCCGGATGGAGGAAACGCTTCTGTAGATGGCTACGACATTGTAAAGGAATACCAGCAGATACGCCATACGGTTGGCTATATGCCAGGCAAGTTCTCGCTATACCAGGACCTGACGATTGCCGAGAACCTGAACTTCTTTGCTACGGTATTCAACACAACCGTAGACGAGAACTACGCACTGATTAAAGATATATATATACAACTGGAACGCTTCCGCGACCGCAGGGCCGGTAAGCTTTCCGGAGGTATGAAACAAAAGCTGGCGCTGTGTTGCGCGCTGATTCACAAACCAACCGTGTTGTTTCTCGATGAACCTACTACGGGTGTAGACCCGGTATCGCGAAAAGAATTTTGGGAGATGCTAAAGCGGTTACAAGCGCAAAATATTACCATCCTGGTATCAACACCCTATATGGATGAAGCCACACTTTGCGATCGCATCGCGCTGATCCAGGAAGGCCGGATACTCTCCATCGATACACCGGGAAATATAGTGTCGGCTTATCCCAATCGGCTCTATGCGATACGTGCCGGCAATATGGCAACCCTGCTGAAAGTTTTGAAAGATGCTCCGGGTATATTGAACAGCTACGCATTTGGCGAATATGCACACGCATCGTTTCACAACGCACCCGATATGCGTTTGCTTGAAAATTATTTGTGGTCGAAAGGTCTGGAAGATACTGAGATCAAACCCGTAACACCTGCGATCGAAGATTGCTTCATCAAATTACTCCGAAAATGAACGAGCCTGTGATTAAAACTGATAAGCTCACCAAACGCTTTGGCGACTTTATTGCTACCAACGAGATTACGCTGGAAGTATATCCCGGTGAAATATTTGGTTTTCTAGGAGCCAATGGTGCCGGTAAAACAACGGCCATGCGCATGCTGTGCGGATTGTCAAGACCATCGTCTGGCCGTGCTACTATTGCAGGGTTTGATGTATACCGGCAAACGGAGCAGATTAAAAAACACATCGGCTATATGAGTCAGCGCTTTTCGCTGTACGAAGATCTCACTGTGTTGGAGAACATCCGTTTTTTCGGAGGTATATATGGATTGAGTGATACCACACTGAAACAAAAAAGCGATGAGCTTATTACACAACTCGGTTTGCAAAGCGAAGCGAAGAAACTGGTAGCCGGTTTACCACTGGGATGGAAACAAAAGTTATCGTTCTCGGTCGCGGTAATTCATCAACCTAAAATTGTATTTCTCGATGAGCCCACGGGCGGTGTTGACCCGGTAACACGCAGGCAATTCTGGGAACTGATTTACGATGCCGCCAGCAAGGGTGTTACCATCTTTGTTACTACGCACTATATGGACGAAGCTGAATATTGCAACCGCATTTCTATTATGGTGGATGGAAAAATTGAAGCACTGGATACACCGCGTAACCTGAAACAACGCTTTCATGCAGCTTCGATGGACGAAGTATTTTATCAACTGGCGCGAGGCGCCAAACGCAGTGATTAATTGCTATAGCTATGAAACAACTTCTTGTTTTTATACGAAAAGAATTTGCCCACGTACTGCGCGACCGCAAAACGTTGCTGATCCTCTTTGGCATGCCGGTAGTACAAATTCTGATCTTCGGTTTTGCCCTGACCAACGAAGTAAAGAATTCTAAGATATTAATTGTGGATCACGCGCGCGATGAGGCTTCACAACAACTCATCAGTCAGATCGATGCCAGCCGCTACTTCGAGATTGAGAATGCGCCATTGAATTACCGCCAGATCGAAAGCGGATTCAAAGAAGGTAAAATAAAAATGGCGGTTATATTTCCTGCCAATTTTCAATCAGACCTGCTGCACCAGCACCGGGCGCAGTTACAAGTCATCGCCGATGCCTCTGATCCCAATAACGCCACCACGCTTATAAACTACGTATCATCCATTATACAGGATTACCAATCACATATAACACCGCCGGCAGCTATACCGTATAGAATTATACCAGAAACGCGCATGCTTTATAATCCACAGTTAAAAGGCGTACACAATTTTGTTCCGGGTGTGATGGCACTTGTGCTCATGCTGGTGTGCGTGATGATGACCGCAGTATCGATTGTACGCGAAAAAGAAACCGGCACCATGGAGATATTATTGGTATCACCCTTCAAACCTATATTGGTTATACTTTCCAAAGCTATACCCTACCTCCTGCTCTCACTCATCAACGTAATATCCATACTGCTGCTCAGTATATTCCTGCTCGATCTGCCCATTGCCGGAAGTATACCACTGTTGTTTGCGGAGAGTACGCTGTTCATCATTACCTGCCTTACACTCGGTATATTTATTTCAGTGAAGACGAGTTCGCAACAAACGGCCATGCTTATTTCACTCATGGGTATGTTATTGCCCACCATACTTTTCAGCGGCTTCATGTTTCCTATTGAGAACATGCCGTTGCCGCTGCAGATTATCTCCAACGCAGTTCCGGCCAAGTGGTACTATATCATTGTCAAATCCATTATGATCAAAGGCCTGGGCATCAGCGCCATCTGGAAAGAAACATTGATCTTAACCGGTATCACGATAATCCTGCTGATCATCAGCCTTAAAAGTTTTAAAATCCGACTGACATGAGAACGATACGATTTTTATTGCAGAAAGAATTTCGCCAGATATTCCGTAACCGGTCTATCCTGACCATGATCATGGTAATGCCGGTGATGCAACTGATTATATTACCGCTGGCTGCCAACTATGAAGTAAAGAATATAAATCTCGCTGTGGTTGATCATGATCACTCCTCCTATTCGCAAAAGCTTGTTTCAAAAATTACTTCCTCCGGTTACTTCCGGTTAACCGGTTATCATCCTTCCTATAATGAGAGCATGCATCAGATCGAATCAGATGATGCCGATCTTATACTGGAGATACCTGCTAATTTTGAACGCAACCTGATCCGCGAAGACCAGGAAAAATTACTGGTAGCGGTCAACGCCATCAACGGTGTAAAAGCAAATTTGGGAGGCGCCTATCTGGGTAACATTATCCGCAATTTCAATGCAGACGTTCGCTTTCAATTTTTCCCTGCAGCAAAATTTGCAGCAGAGCCTGTTATTGAGATTACTTCTTCCAATTGGTTCAATTCCTATTTAAACTACCGTGTGTTTATGGTGCCGGGTATACTGGCAATACTCGTTACCATGATCGGCGGTTTTCTCAGCGCATTGAACATTGTGAAGGAAAAAGAAGTTGGCACAATCGAGCAAGTCAACGTAACACCTATACGGAAACATCATTTTATACTGGGCAAGCTCATTCCGTTCTGGTTGCTCGGCAATGTTGTATTCTCGCTCGGGCTGCTGGTATCGTGGCTGGTCTATGGTATTGTACCCGTTGGCAGCCTGGCATTGTTGTACGGATTTATATCGGTATACCTGCTGGCGGTGCTGGGCCTTGGACTGCTCGTGTCTACTTTCTGCGAAACACAACAGCAAGCCATGTTTATCATGTTCTTTTTCATGATGATCTTCGTGCTCATGGGCGGTCTCTTTACTTCCATTGACAGTATGCCGGAGTGGGCACAGACAGTAACACGATTTAACCCGGTGAGCTACCTCATTACCGTTATGCGTATGGTGATACTGAAGGGAAGCGCCTTTCGTGATATAGCTCCTCACCTGGGCATCGTAGCCATCTTTGCCGTGGTGCTGAATAGCTGGGCGGTGTTAAACTATAAAAAATCTTCCTGATGTAGTATATTATTTCTTAACCTAGTTCAAGTACTTCTGCTATGGTATAATCTATTTTTGTTACGGTATCAGCATATGTTGTACTAAAATTTAACCCCACGAATGATGATGTTCCAGGTATATAAAGCCAATGAACGCGGTGTGAAAGATCAGGGCTGGCTGCTCAGTAATTTTACTTTCAGTTTCTCCAGTTATGCGAATCCCGTGCGCAGCGGTTTCGGATTGCTACGTGTATTGAATGATGATTATGTAAAGCCCGGAAATGGTTTCGGTATACATCCGCACATGAATATGGAAATTATCTCTATCATGCTGGCCGGTTCTATGAATCACATCGATACGCTGGGCTATAAAGAAGTAGTAACGAAAGACTGGGTGCAGATCATGAGCGCAGGAAGTGGCCTTCGCCACGAAGAACACAACGTAGGCAATGATGACGTGAACTTCCTGCAGATATGGATAGAGCCGAAAGTACAGAATATATCACCACGCTATCAGCGCAGATATTTTCCGGAAGAAAAACGTCTTAATATACTTACCACTATAGTAAGCAACGAAGAAGGCCAGCACCATTGCTGGATCAATCAGAATGCAAAATTATCGCTGGGACATTTTGAAAAAGGCAAAAAACATCGCTATACGCTAAACCCGGTGAACAAAGGTATATTTGTGTTCAGCATCAATGGGGATATCGTGGTAAATGGAGAGAATATCGGCACACGCGATGCTATTGGTCTTTGGAATACAGACACAGCAGAACTCAGCTTTCAGAGCGAAAGCCGTGTATTAATTATCGAAACGCCTATCAATCCCTGAGTGTTTATTCGCTTAGCGCGAAACAATCACATCCTGCGTGCTGACCGGAAGCGCTTCGGTAATTTTCAGTTTATATGCCGGGCGATCGACAACACACGCCTGGAACAGGTGTTCCCAGTTTTTCATGTCTTCATACAGCCAGGCAAACAATTCATCCGTTTCAGTTTCGGATGCCATGTGCCGTGCATACTTCCGGCAAAGAATTAAATAATATGTTTCGTTCACGGGGAAGGTTTTTAGTATCAGTCAAAGTCGCACACGTTTTGATGATGCCGTACAGCCTGATCAGCCATGTTCCGGTATACCTTACGAAGGTCTGATACATTTGTGAAACCGTGATTACGGCCACATTAAGAATATAAAAAAACTCACGCCAACCGTACCTGTTATCGTATGATCAGCGTGAGCATTTGGTTGTAAGACCAGAGATGTCAGCCGTGCATTACAAGGTGCATGCAGCCGGTGACACGGAACGGTTATTAATCCAGTACAACTTTATCTTTCTTTCTCGCTTTAGCAGTTGCTGCGCCTGGCGTAGCAACTTTCTTTGCCTGCTTCTTCACTTCACTGCGAATGCGACTTGAAAATTTACGTGCTACTTTATCGAGCAACTTTTTCGTTTTTTTAGAAGGCGATGCAATAGCATATTTACTCAGCGCCTGGTTCATTGCTTCTTCAACCGTCAATAAAATCTCTTTCTTCAATACTTTTTCCATGATGCAGGTATGGGTTTCGTTTTTCGGCCTCAAAAGTACTCTATGTTATTTGAATGTTAAATGAGTTAACAAAAACTTAATATTTACTATTTGTAAACTAAATTGCCGCTTAGTAAACACATAGCCTCTGTATGCTCTTATTACAGGATTCTAAAACACCAGTTGATCAATCACTTGGGGAAAAATGCTTTTGAAAATCGTGTTGAAGCATGCATACAGTAAGGAGAAACTATAAAACAACGCGCTTGCCGTGTTGGATTAGTGTTTACTTGCAGACTTGTTGAGCTGGAATAATTTTATACACCCCGAACCGGTATTCTACCTGTTACAATACCGTGGCTTAATTATACTGTTATTGCATGAAAGACCGCTATACCACCGTACGGACGCTTACTGAAAAAATCTGTGCCCCGCTTCAGACGGAAGATTATGTTGTGCAGCCCATGCCCGATGCCAGCCCTCCGAAATGGCACCTGGCCCATACAACCTGGTTCTGGGAAGAATTTATACTATCAAAGTATATACCTTCCTATCAGCGCTTTCATCCGCGTTATGCCTTTTTGTTCAACAGTTATTACGAGAGTGTAGGCGAACGCGTGCTGCGGCTTCATCGTGGAAATATGTCGCGGCCTACCGTTGAGGAAATACTGGCCTATAGAGCTTACGTTGACAAACACATGCTCCTGTTTTTAGACGCTATGCCAACAGAAGCGGCAAGCCTCGTGGAACTGGGACTTCACCACGAGCAACAGCACCAGGAATTACTCTACACCGATATCAAATATATACTGGGCCACAATCCGCTGTTTCCCTCCTACCGCGATGATTTTCATGAGACGGCTTCTATGGAAAACGATCACCGTTTTACTACGCTCCCGGATGGGCAGTATGCGATTGGCTACAACGGAAGCGATTTCTCTTTTGATAATGAACATGCATATCATACCGTTCATCTTTCATCCTTCAGCATCCGTAAGAGCCTTGTAACCAATGGCGAGTACATGGAGTTTATGCGTGATGGCGGCTACAACAATCCATTGCTCTGGTATAGTGATGGCTGGAGCTGGCTGAAGGAAAAAGCAATAGACAGTCCGTTGTATTGGCATCCGTCCGGCGATCGGTGGCAACGCTACGCACTCTCCGGACTTGAGCCTGTAAACCCGGATGAACCGGTTACACACATCAGCTTTTACGAAGCCGCTGCTTTTGCCGAATGGAAGGGCATGCGTTTACCCACAGAGTTTGAATGGGAAGCAGCAGCCGGTACATTTACCTGGGGCCAGCGATGGGAGCATGTAAACAGCGCCTACTTGCCATACCCGGGGTATAAAAGGCCTGCTGGTGCTGTGGGTGAATACAACGGCAAGTTTATGATCAACCAAATGGTATTGCGTGGCGCTTCGGTGGCAACACCTCCCGGCCATGCGCGTGTAACGTATCGTAATTTCTTTTATCCGCAGCAGCGCTGGCAGTTCAACGGCATCAGGCTGTGTAAAAAATAATACATGACTATAACTGATTCAAAATATACAGAGGTTATGCACGCCGTGGAAGCGGGGTTTGCCAAACATCCCAAAAGGCTGCCAAGCTGGCTTTTTTATGATGAAGCCGGTGATAAAATTTTTCAGGCTATTATGCACATGCCTGAATACTACCTCACATCGTGCGAATACGAAATACTGCAATCGAACAAAGACAAGCTATACCAGTATTTTTCGAAGCATGATGATGCCTTTGATCTCATTGAACTGGGTGCCGGCGATGGATTAAAAACGGAAATTATACTCCGCCACTTTCAAGATCGCAAAGCAGCCTTTCGCTATATGCCAATTGATGTTTCTGCTACCGTGTTGAGTTCGCTCACACATCGGCTCGCAGATATATTACCCAAGCTTGTCGTGCACCCGGTAAACAATCGCTATGACGCAGCACTCCGCACGTTATACAATGACGATGTTAACCGGAAGGTATTTTTATTTCTCGGGGCAAACATCGGTAACTTTGATCCGCACGAAGCTGAGAATTTTGTTTCCATGATTGCATCGCGCATGCGCCAGGGTGATCAACTGCTGATCGGCTTCGACCTGAAGAAAGATCCTCGACTCATACAGGCGGCTTACGATGATCCGCACGGCATTACACGGCAGTTCAATATGAATTTGTTGATACGCCTTAATCGCGAACTGGGTGCCACATTTATACCCGATCAGTTCCGGCATTATCCCTGTTACGATCCGGAAACGGGCATGACCAAGAGTTACCTGGTGAGCCTCCGCGCACAGGATGTATACATTGCTGCGCTGCAAACTTCTGTACACTTCGATCGCTGGGAAGTGATTCACACCGAAGTATCACAGAAATACGATATACCGATGATTGAAACGATAGCGGCCGCCTCGGAACTGGAGATTGTAGATTTTCTGTATGATTGCAAGCATTACTTTTGTGATGTGTTGTTCAAAAAGAAAAACTGAACATCGCACAGGCTTCTTCTTATAATGTAGTATATTTTCTTATGGATATTGTCGCCGCGCTCAAAAGCGTTCCCGAATTTAAAGACCTGGATGAAAGCCACTTGCAATGGCTGGCCGAGAAAGGCTCAGTAACAACGTGGAAAGATGGTGATTATCTTTTCCGCAAAGGCGATACGATCGATGCCATGCGCATTCTCTTCGCGGGCGAAGTGGATATTTACCGCGAGCAGGCCGGCAATGTACGCTACCTCGGCACGGTAGAGAAAGGCGAGATCACGGGCCTTCTGCCCTACTCGCGTATGAAATCGGCAATGGCCGATGGCATTGTTTCGGGCGATGCTGTGGTTTATAGTTTGCATCGCGAGTGTTTTCCAGAGTTGCTGCGCGACCACGGTGCCCTTGCCGAGATACTGGTACATGCCATGATGGACCGTGTACGCGACTTTACTCAACAGCAACAGCAAGACGACAAAATGATGGCGTTGGGTAAACTTTCAGCCGGACTCGCGCATGAGTTGAACAATCCTTCGGCTGCCATTGTGCGGAGTGCACATGAGCTGAAGCGACACCTTGGCAATCTTCCTGAAAAATTCAAACGCGTTATCAAGATACAAGCCACCGAAGAAATGGTGGATCAGGTAAATCATTTTGTATTCTCGCGCATAGCTTCCAACAACGGGCACTCCACGTTGTCGTTGATGGAGAAGAATGAAAAGGAAGAAGAACTGATCGAATGGCTTGAAAGCAATAACCTTGACGATGTATACGAGATGGCCGAGATCTTTGTGGAGTTCGGCATCACCCTACAGGATCTCGATTCGCTCAATACCATTCTGCGCCCGCAGGATCGTGCGGCAGTCTTCAACTGGATTGTGCAGACTTTTACAACGGAAAGGCTGGTGAACGAAATTGAAGAAGCCTCCAAGCGCATCAATGTGCTGGTAACATCGGTAAAAAGCTACACGCACATGGATCGCGCCCCGGAGAAAGAACGTGCCGACATCAGCACGGGTATACGCAACACACTCACCATGCTCAATCACAAGATCAGGAAGAACCAGGTAAAGGTGATTGAAAATATACCGGCCGATCTGCCGCGCGCCTGCCTCTATATCAGCTCGATGAACCAGGTATGGACGAACCTGATCGACAACGCACTCGATGCTTTGGAAGGAAGACCTGATCCCGTATTGGAGATCACGGCCGAGAAAGATCGCGAGTTCTTACTCGTACACATTATCGATAATGGCCCGGGTATACCGGAAGAGATACAAGACAAAATATTCGATTCGTTCTTTACGACTAAACCCGTAGGCAAAGGTACAGGCCTCGGCCTGGAAGTAGTACGCCAGATTGTGCTGCAACATGCCGGCCGGGTAACCGTAAAATCAAAACCCGGGCGTACCGATTTCTCTGTATGTATACCCATTGAAGAACGTAATAGAAAAGAAGTGAAGTAAGTAAAGATGAAGAAACCGATACTTTTTACATTAGATGACGACCCCCAAGTGTTGCGGGCTGTAGTTCGCGACCTGCGCAATGCGTTTGGAAAAGATTTCAGAATCATGAGCACTACGTCAGCAAAAGAAGCACTGTCTTCGCTAACGGAGTTGAAGAATAAAAATGAGTCTATCGCGCTGTTCCTCTCCGACCAGCGTATGCCCGAAATGCTGGGCGTTGATTTTCTGCAGCAGGCTAAAGAAATTTTTCCGGAAGCAAAACGCATACTACTCACCGCCTATTCTGATACAGAAGCTGCCATCAAGGCAATCAACGAAGTGCAGCTGGATTATTACCTGATGAAACCGTGGGACCCGCCGGAAGAAAGATTATTCCCTGCACTCTCGGATCAACTGGATGAATGGCAAAGCAGTCATGTTCCGGATTTTAATGGTATACGCATTGTAGGATACCAGTTCTCGCCTCGTTCACACCAGATTAAAGATTTTCTCTCGGGAAATCTTATACCTTACCAATGGTTCGATTACGAATCGAATACAGCAGGGCAGGATCTCGTTGCTCTGAACAACATTGAAGCAAAAGATTTACCGGCTGTCTTTTTTGAAGACGGATCGTTTTTACTCAACCCTGAGATACAACAGGTCGGAGAAAAAACCGGTATGCGCTCGAAAGCATCGAAGACCATGTACGATGTTACCATTATCGGTGCCGGTCCTTCGGGACTTGCTGCTGCGGTATATGGCGGCTCCGAAGGATTGACAACGGCTGTAATCGAGAAACGTGCTCCGGGTGGACAAGCAGGCACAAGCTCACGCATTGAAAATTACCTGGGCTTCCCCAACGGGCTCAGCGGTTCCGATCTTTCAAGACGTGCTTTTTCTCAGGCTACCCGATTCGGTGTCGAATTTCTGTCACCACAGGAAGTGGTGAGTATATCCATTCAGGATCACTATAAAATTGTTCAACTTGCCGATGGCAGCACGCTGAACACAAAAAGCGTGATCATTACCACCGGTGTTGATTACCGCACGCTTGAAGCAGTCGATATAGAACGCTTTACCGGTGCTGGAGTATATTACGGCGCAGCTACTACAGAAGCACATGCCTGTCGCCATAATGATGTATACGTTGTGGGAGGTGGTAACTCTGCAGGCCAGGCTGCCATGTATCTCGCCAATTTTGCGAATCGCGTGTTCATCGTAATCCGCAAGAAAGATCTCACGGCAACAATGTCCAAATACCTGATCGACCAGATCGCAGCAACAAAAAATATACATATACTGCCTGAAACAGAAGTACGACAGGTATATGGAGACGATCGTCTTTCTGCCATCGACATTGAAAATATAGCGACTGGTAAAAAAGAAAAAGTAAATGCTGCAGCGTTGTTCATCTTTATTGGTGCACGTCCGGTTACCGACTGGATCACGCTCGATATCATTAAGGATGAAAAAGGATTTATTGAAACCGGTCGCGATCTCCTGAAATATGAGTCGTTCAAAAAAGCCTGGAAGCTTAACCGCGAACCCTACTTACTGGAGACGTGCAGCCCCGGTATATTTGTAGCTGGCGATGTTCGTGCCGGTGCCATGAACCGTGTAGCATCGGCAGTAGGTGAAGGCGCCATGGCAATCAAGTTTGTACATCAATACCTGGCCGAAAATTAACCTCCTGTATATGCTGAAAGAAGAATTATGTCCGCACCTTGAAAATCTTCACAGCCTGAAGAGAGAAAAAGAACATGTATGCGAAGAGTGTATCAAGACCGGTGATGCGTGGGTGCACCTCCGCACCTGCCAGACTTGTGGTGTAACGCTGTGCTGCGATGCCTCTCCCAACCAGCACGCCTCCCGCCACGCTCACACTGCGGGCCACCCGGTAGCGATCTCTGCCGAGCCGGGAGAACAATGGGCATACTGCTATGTGGATGAGCAGATGGCATTTTATTGAAATAGCTGCGAGCTGTTAGTTATGAGCTGCCAGAAGTGTAAAGGTTGAGAGTGTTTTACTTCGCCATTCATTAATCGGTGTTCCTTGTTCAATATTCTTGAAATAGCTGCTGGCGGCTGCAGTGTTTGACTTCGTCATTCGTTACACGTAATTGTTATCAGGGAAGCTTTCAGGAGAGTCCATTAACAGTTAACCTGTAAACAATCTGTCGGAAATAATTTGGTTTCCACGAGTTCCAGATTAACGAATGATGAAGTAGCGTACACCACCCTCATGCAAGTCCAGTAGCCAGAAGCCTGCAGCCTTTTAACATTGAACAAGGAATATCGATCAACGAATGCAAGAGCAACCTGTACTTACTCGTGCTCACCTCTTCCAGTGGCTGGAAGCTCGAAGCTGGCAGCTATTTTTTCTTCACCCGATCTTCTGCCGAAGATGCTTCGGTATTACGATTAGTTCTATAGCTTCAAATACAAGTTCAAATACAATAGCAAGCAATGCTGCGGGCATAGCACCGGTCAGGATCATGGATGTGTTGTTCAGGGCAAGGCCGGTAACTATATATTCGCCAAGACCGCCGGCACCAATGAAAGCTGCCAGCGTTGCCGTGCCTATATTGATTACGGCTGCCGTTCGTATACCAGCCAGAATCATGGGCATGGCCAGCGGTATCTCTACATATCGCAACCTGTTCCGGGTATTCATTCCCATAGCGACCGCCACTTTTTTTAACATCGGGTCTACCGTAAATAATCCAATCATTGTATTGCGAAGGATTGGCAACAGTGCATAAAGAAACAATGCAATCACCGCCGGCATCATACCAATACCGGCCAGCGGAATCATCAACGCCAACAGGGCAATGGAGGGAATCGTCTGCAATATACCGGTGATGTATAGCACTGCTTTCGCCAGCCACGCGTATCGGTACAGATATATACCCAATGGCAACGCCACCACAATGGCAGCGATCAGCGCCAGCAACGTAAGCTTAATGTGCACGCCCGCTTTTTGCAACACCTGCCAATCATTTCGAGCGTCAATGGGAGAATTATTGATCAGTTTCGCTGCAATCAAAAACTGCTGCGCGATTTCGCGATGACTTTTATGATTGAACAGCGCCTGCGCATTCATCCGTTGCATCGCAGTATCGGTTATAGTACCGGTAAGTTTTGCCAAAAGTGATTTTGCCTTTGCCGGTAAAGATGCCCGGTAAAAAGAGACTGCTTTATACTCCGGAAAGAAATGCTCATCGTCATCCAGCACTTTTAAATCATACCGCGCTATCTCACCATCGGTGGAGTAAGCATCGGTAATGTGTATGGTCTGCTCGCGAAGAGCCTGGTATGCCAGACCGTGTTCAAGACCCACCGGCTCCTGGTGAAGATGATAATGCGCTGCCAAATGCTTCCAGCCATCGTTCCGCTCCAAAAATTCGTAACTGATGCCGGCTTTCAGCTGTGGATAATTTACAAGGTCAGATATAGCATTCATCTGCAACTTGTTCGCCATGGCTTTTGTCATAACCAAAGCGTATGTATTGTTAAAACCATACGGCTCCGAGATGGCGAGCTTAAACTTCTCCTGCAGCATTTCCTGTATCTGGCCCATCGTGAGTGAGCGGTCTTGCTTCAGTATCTCCATGGCAAGTGTTCCGGTATATTCCGGGTACACATCAATAGCCTCTGTGCGAAGGGCTTCAAAACTCACGGCCGTTCCGCCAAGATTGAATTTGCGTTCTACGGTATAGCCTCCGTCTTCCAGTATCAGGGCAATCATCTCACTCAAGATATACCCTTCGTTGAAATGCTTCGCTCCTACCCGTATCGGCTTGTCTTGTGCATAAGCAGGTATAGCAATTGAATTGCAAACGAGCCACAACGGGAATATATACCGGCACATCATGCGGGATTGAAAGTAGCCGTTAATACTTTGTTCAATGCCTGTTTGTCACCGGACACTTTTATACTGCCTTCTTCCAGCCAGAGAAAATAATCGGCGAGTATACGTGCCTCCTCCCAATCGTGCGATACCAGTACAAGGGTGCGCGGTTCGCTGCGTTGTATGGCGAGCAGGTGACTGTATATACCATGCTTCGTCTCCGTATCGAGAGAAGCGAACGGTTCATCCATGAGCAAAACCGGAGGCTCCAATACCATCGCGCGACAAAGACCTGCACGCTGTTGTTCTCCACCCGAAAGTTGATATGGATATTTATCCAGATGTGCTGCAGAGAGCTGCACCATTTCCAGCAGATGCAGCACGCGCCTGCGAATACTATCGCCTGGCCGGTGTGCGATCTTGCCGGGCAACGCTATGTTTTCGTAGATCGTGAGGTGGGGAAATAAACCCGTATGCTGCACAACGTATCCCAGCTTCAGTCGCAATGCTTCGATGGTGCTATAGCTGATCGGCTCACCAAAAAGTGCAATGCTTCCGCGATCCGGTCGCACCATACCGTTAATAACTTGCAGCAAGGTAGATTTACCGCTGCCGCTTCGCCCCATAATTACCGTTACTTTATTGCGGGAAAACGACCATGATATACCGGCGAGAACAGGCTTCGCGGAAAAGCTATGGGCAATGTCGGTAAGTACAATAGGATCGGCTGTCATCCGCTCGAATTAGTTTTCCCTAAAGATATACAGCCATCATCAGAAAGCTATTGTCTGCAGGCGATTCTTCTAGGCGCTTGCAGGTGTTTTGCGCATTGCGCCACGTGTATCGAGTCGGTTAATGAACTCGTCCAGCGATTCATTTTCCGAAAGGTTTAATCGCTTCTTGAGCCTGTAGCGCGATTGCTTCACACTATCGGGAGAAACTCCAAGCATCTTGGCGGATTCTTTTAATGATAAATTCATACGTAACAATGCCGCAAGTCGCAGCTCGGCAGCTGTAATGTCCTGATATTTATATCGCAGCATGGCAAAGAAATTTGGATATACTTCTTCGAACGCGTGTTTGAAGTTCTCCCAGTCTTCCTGCGTAAGGATGTTGGATTCGAGTATACGATTGAACTTCTCGATCTGAACCTGCTCATCGGGCTGCACATTGGCAGCCTCCATCTCCTTCGTCATCTTTTCCAGAAGCTCGGATTTTTCAATCAGACTTTGTTTCAGAAAATCGAGTTGTTGTTCTTTTTTCTGCAGCTGGTACTCATTTCGCTCAAGCTGCCTTTTGCTTTTCAGCTTCTGGCGGTTGTACACCAGCAAACCGATGATCAGCAATAATATACCGGCAACCAGAAAGGTATTTCTTCTGAACAGATCAGCCTGGTGCTGCTGCTGCAATAATGTGATCTCGGCCTGCTTCCGGTCAAGCACGTGCAAATGATTCAGCCGCTGCATCTCGCTTATGTTCTCGGAATTTTCAAGGCTGTCTTTCAACGCGTGATACAGTGTCTGGTAGGTGTAGGCTTGCTGATAATCCTTCTTCATATCGCTCGCCTTCATCGCCTTCTCATAATTGTCAGCCAATGCCACTTTGTAATCGATGCTGCGCGCAATTGCAATTCCTTTTAATGCAGCCTCCAGGGCTTTATCAGGCTGTTGCCTCCCTATATATACATGGCTGATGTTTACATACGTTTCGGCCTGGGTAGCTTTATCATCCAGCTCCGATGCTATTTTGAGCGCCTGATCATGATACTGCAAAGCCTTGTCGTACTCCTTCTCGCTAAAGTAAAATTCACCGGTAAGATTGAGCACGGTACCACTAAAACGTTTATCGTCAATCTCCCGGCAGATGGCAAGAGCACGCTGGTAATTTTCCAACGCGAGCTTACGCTTCCCTTGCCGTTGGTATATCTCTCCTATATTTGTAAGCGCACGCGCTATACCTCCTGTATAGTTTCTTCGTGTCCAGATGGCCAGCGCCTTGTTGAGATGTGCGAGTGCTTCTTCGTTTTCGCCACGATCACTATACACCAGCCCCATGTTGTTGTTCATGGCCGCAATAGCTGTGGAATCATGAAGCTCCTCATATATATTAAGCCCCTGGAGTAAATAGTCGGTCGCTTTTACAGCATCCCCAATGCGGTTATACAAAGCAGCAATGCGGCTATAGGCTTTCGCTTCGCTGACCTTTCGGTGAAGTTTGCGTGCAAGCTCAACAGAAGCCTGTGCTGTTTGCATGGCTTCATCGGTGTTGGTTTTAGATTGTTCACTTATTAACGCAAACAAAGTGTTGAGACGTGTAGTGTCTTCAGGAAGTGTTTGAAGAACCGCCTTCAGGCTGTCTGCTTTCGAAGACTGCGCCGATACATCTATACTTACTCCCGGCAAGCCCGACAAACAAAGAAGCATGCATACATGTAGAGCAAGCCTGCTGTTTGTATTCAGCGATCGATGTACAGGCACAGATTTTACCGCGGATGTTAACCTAATTTTCAAAAACAACATATTGTGAATTTAACTTCCGAAAGAGCTTGTAATTAATACAGGATACTCTTTCCAAAGCATCAGAAAAATATGACAATGGTTTGGCAATGCCACCATGGACGCAGAAAAACATCTGCATCGCGACAGGGTAAGTATAGAGGGGCTAAATAACGACTGTAAATTTCTTTTTCAAAATGCGAACCGAAAAAAAGTTTAATCGTGTATATTGCCGGCATCCTTCTAGAGCTTACACCACCAAAGCTAACAGGTGTTTTACTTAATCTCATTTTTTCCAGCTCTATCTTTTCTTATGAAAGTATTATACATTATCATTTCCCTGTTGCCTGTAGTAACATTTCTGAATGCCCAGCCCAGGTCTGCCGCTGTAAAACAGGTTGAAGACTATACTACCAAACAGTATACATCGCTCGAAAAATTATACAGGCAGCTACATGAGAACCCGGAGCTCTCCTTGCACGAAGAGAAGACTTCCGGCATAATGGCAAGAGAGCTGCGCACACTTAACTTTGATGTAATCGAAAAGTTGGGAGGTCATGGTTTGGTTGGTATATTCAGGAACGGCAAAGGCCCTACTGTATTAATCCGTACCGATATGGATGCACTGCCGCTGGAAGAAAAGACAGGCCTTCCCTATGCCAGCACAGCACGCGGCGTTAATGCAGCCGGAGCCAATGTACCTGTGATGCACGCCTGCGGTCATGATATACACATGACTGTGTTCGTTGGCACAGCACGCGCACTGACTGCTATTCGCAAGCAATGGAAAGGAACGCTGGTAATGGTGGCACAATCATCCGAAGAAAATGGATTTGGCGCTGACCTCATGTTCAAGGCCGGGCTATATGACAGTATACCTACACCTGACTACGCCATTGCACTTCACGATAACGCTACACTCGAAGCTGGCAAGATCGGCTATCGTGCCGGAGCCTTTATGGCCAGTGTGGATATGATGAACATTACCGTGCATGGCAAAGGCGGCCATGGTGCAGCACCGCATACTACGATCGACCCGGTTGTGTTGAGTGCCGAGATGATTATGGCTTTTCAGACAATAGTAAGTCGCGAGATCAATCCGCTGGAGCCGGCGGTAATAACGGTGGGTTCGATTCACGGTGGTGCTGTACACAACATCATTCCCGATGAAGTAAAACTACAACTCACGCTTCGCTCCTATTCTCCCGAAGTGCGACAACAAATTATTGCTGCTATTCACAAAAAGAGTGAACACCTCGCGTTGCAGGCAGGTTTGTCACCAGATAAATTACCGGAGATCACCATCAACGAACCTCAAACCCCTGCCACCATCAACGACACCGATCTCACCAACCGACTTGTACACGTGTTCACGCAACAATTTGGAAAAGAAAATGTAGTAGAGATTCCTCCGGCGATGGTGGGCGAAGACTTCAGTCGTTTTGCTTTACAGGATAAGAAAGTACCGATATGTATGTTCTGGCTGGGCGCTGTTGATCCTGCGCTGGTAAAAAAATCGAAAGAGCAGGGAACCGCTTTGCCATCTTTACACTCTTCTACCTTTGCGCCACTGCCCGAGCCCACGATCAAAACCGGTATAGCGGCGATGAGTGGAGCTGCATTGAATCTCTTTGGGTCCGTTATCCGTTAATCGTTATCCGTTACAGGTTAATAGCTATCATTTTTGTTTGGCACTTTTACATATTGTATGCAATCAGGTGTTCC
>NZ_DAIQRQ010000006.1:0-170825 GCF_036786105.1 Ohtaekwangia sp. | reverse complement strand
CGCAAATCATAGATCGATGTCTGCGAAGCGTTACGCAAACTTGTGTAACTACTTATGAGGTACAAACCGTAACAGACTATCCATGTCATTGCCAATACGATCAAAAAGTAGAAACAGGAACAGTCTGCACAGTATCATTCAACATGGGCTGGTGCGATGATATGAATCACGATGTGTCTCCGACTGTTGAGGGCACGTATGTAGGCGAGGCACACAGTGGCGGAGCAAGTGGTGGAGCTAAAACTCCTGCGAAGAAGCCGGTGGTCGTGATACCAGATGATGATATTATTTATGATAACGTAAAGTCTCCTTGTTTAAGGACGGCTATTAAGAATCTGGTAAATAAAGATTTGACTAATGATATAAATAAAGGTATACTAAGTATTTTTGGCACCAATCCAAATATGAATCTGTACTTTGAAGAGGATGCTGGTTTAGGTAAAAAACCTGGCACAACACGTGTAACCAATGAAAAGAACCCGTTTAATGTTACTATATATTTGAACCCCAATTTTATAAACTCATCTTCTGAGTACATGACGGCTGTTATCTACCATGAAGCTATTCATGCATATTTAGATGCAAATAAGGAGGATCGAGATAAACTTGTCCAACATGTTATGATGGCTCACGAGTATATAGAATGGTTAAGTAGTGCATTGAACGAGGTATTTCCATTGCTTTCGGCTAAATCGGCCAATGCTTTGGCACTGAGTGGGCTAGGAGATGTAATGCGAAATAATCCTCCTTATTTCGAATCTCTTGTTCAATCCTACGGATTTGCTAATGTTGAGGAGGTAACGTCAATAATTGAGGGCTATCGTAATGGTATAAAAGGATCTACATGTAATTAAATCACATTTTAGAGAAATATGAAACTATATATCGCGATCTCCATATTCTTAGTTGCCTATTCATATTCATTCAGCCAAAAGATTGAATATCCAAAGTACAAAGGCACTCAAAATTCATTTCAAAACTATGTTTTATCGGAACTATTAAAAGCGGATTCATCGTTTGCGAAAACCTGCGATACCAGCCTCGGGCTTGTTCAATTTTACATTAGTAAGAATGGTGATATCAAGGCAATAGAAGTATCATCAAATATACCGCAAGAGATTCGAGATAAATTGCATGAGATAATTTTAGCTTCTAAATGGAGCATTATGAAAATCAATAACAAAGCAATTGATAGTTTACCTATCATACTTCCTATCTATGTTTCTATTGAGCTTGGGTGCAATGAAGACGGTTATATGAACCGTGTTTATGGATTAGAAAAAGATTTTAGAGAAATGCTGTCGAACCCAAAGGAGAAAGAACTTGTTAACTGTCTCCTATTAGATCCATTTACCTACGTAGTGCCGGCTGGCTTTCAAGATTTAAGCCCTGGGAAAAATTGAATCCATCAGGTAAAATATAGCTGGATTCGGCAGTATCATGGAATATGATCCTGCTTATTTTAATGAATTGATATCGAGATATGGCCTTGATTTGGCCTCACTCATATCAATCACTAATAAATACTATGATAGCTCGGCTGGAACAAAATGTACTTTATGAGAAGATTTTTTTTTATAACCCTCCTTTCTTGCCAAATATTTCAAGGAGTGGCTCAGACCATTTTAAAACCTCAGTTTAAAGATAAGGAAAACCTGTCATTCAGGGATTACCTCTATAGAGAGTTGGTTAAGCATAAGGCTTTGCTAACAACTCGATGTGAACGGGTCACTGGCTCTATTCAAATTATGCTCGACAAGGATGGTAATGTTAGATCTATCTCTGTTACAGGAGAAATGACAGATACACTTCGCCAGACACTAAAGGAAATCGCGTACTCTTCCAGAAAATTATGGACCCCCATGGAAATCGAAGGAAGAAAAATAGATAGTTATCCCATTGTCTTATTGATGTCACTTCATTTAGGCGAAGGTTGCAGTAGTAGCCGTGAAATGATATTGAAAGCCATTAAAAGTGATTTTAGCAAAGCACTTATTAGTGAATCTGGAAATGAAGATACCGGGCTTTGCTTCCTTTTACCACCATTGATTGTTATCTGGGATTATATTCCTACTGACATTGGTTTTGAAAAGAAATAGTATCTCTTTACGGTAAATCATATTAAATTCTCTCAATAGAGCTAATCTTGTTGGTTGTTTTGTAAGCAAAGTGCATCTGCACAAATAAGTATTCAATACTAACGAAAGCAACAGGCCCAGGTTCACCAAAGCTTTAAAATATACCCTCAGGGTACAATCTCGCTTCGCAACATAAAACAAAAGCCAGTGGAGGTTCCACTGGCTTTTTAATTAGAATTGAGAGTATCTAAAATTTACTTCTCCGGATTCAACACCACCTGTACATAATTTTTTGCATCCAGGTATTTGTTGGCGGTATCTTTAATGTCTTTTACTGTAAGGGCGCTTATGCGCTTTTCATAGCTCAATACGTTGGTGGCATCGCTGCCGTATTCTATACTTTGAATGATCTGGCGGGCCCAGAAGTTGTTGTCTTTGATGTTTACCTCGTATTGTTGCTTCCAGGTTTCTTTTACTTTGTTGAGGTCGGCTTCGGTAGGGCCATTGGCTTTTATCTTGTCAATCTCGGCCCACGCTGCTTTTACCAGCTTGTCAACATTTTCAGGGCCACAGGGGAAGCTTGCTCCGATTGAGTAATTGTTATACGGAAACTTGTTGAGGTTGCCGAACATGCCACCGCCATATACTCCGCTCAGTTCTTCGCGCAGCGATTCGATGAGTTTTATATTCAATACTTCGATCAATGCCTGAAGCTTTAGTTGCTCGCTATCCGAGTAAGGGGCTTCTCCATTCCAGAACAGGCGAATAAGACTTTTCTGTTCAGTGCCTTTCTTCACTTCTTTTGTCATCGGTCCTTTTACAGGGCGAAGTCCAACGTCTTTAAAAGTATAGGTCTTTCCTGTAGCCGGTAAACTGCCTAGATACGTAGCGATCAGCGGTTTGATCTTGGCGATATCAAATGCACCCACCAATACAAACGTGAAGCCTGTAGCATCACCGAAACGTTCCTTATAGATTTCCAACGCACGTTGTTCATTGATCCTGCTAAAGGTTTCTACTTTGGGCACCCGTGGCGACCACGCGTGGTTTCTGTAGAGTATATGGAACACAGAATCCTGGAATGTAAACTGCGGATCGGCCGCCATGTTCTGGTACATAGCTTGCTGTTTGGCAACGAACGACTGAAACAATTCATCGTCTTTGCGTGGCTTGGTGAAGTATAGATTGGTAAGCTGAAGTAATGTCTCCACATCGGTAGCGCTGGACTGCCCGCTTATACTTTCAGATATAG
This sequence comes from Ohtaekwangia sp., assembly GCF_036786105.1. Classification (NCBI taxonomy): domain Bacteria; kingdom Pseudomonadati; phylum Bacteroidota; class Cytophagia; order Cytophagales; family Fulvivirgaceae; genus Ohtaekwangia; species Ohtaekwangia sp. The sequence continues at coordinate 167,495 of NZ_DAIQRQ010000006.1, read as the reverse complement.
TACCTATACGTGGTGCTACACTTGCATTTTTACCAGCCAATACTTTGCGCAGGTCTATCGGTGAGAATTGATCTACACCCATCTGCGTAACAACAGTTGAAGCAAACTCGGCATTGTCGCGGTCTTCTGCGGGGTAAAGATATTGCCCTCCGAAACGCGTGCCGGCAAAGATCACCTGGTCGTTCTTGAAATCAGTTGGTTTGAGAATCACTTTTACATGATTGCTTAATGAAAGCTCTGTCAAGCCGAGCTCTTTATTTTCTTTTTCACTGATGATGGTGCCAGGCGTTGGTGTTTTCTCCATCAGTGAAGAGGCAATGGCTTTTTCTTCGTATGGTTTTACTTCTGCTTTGGATGCATTTTCGGTTAACGCCAGCAGTTCATCGCTGGAAGGAAGTTTGAAATCTGCTTTCTCGGGGCCTGTTAATACAACAAGTTTACTCGCCCCCGCAGGAGGAATTGTTTTCGCTGCATATTGATTTACTTCATCCAACGATATGCCGTTCAGGTATTCCTGATAATAGGTATACTCAGTTTCTATACCTGGTATCGGTTCTTTCTCCAGGAAGTTATCGATATACTCTTGGGTGAGCGTTTCAGATTCAGTCTTGTCACGCTCGTTATAGGCGCGCTCCATGGTTTTCATCATGGTCTTCTTGGTGCGGTCAAGTTCGGCTGGAGTAAAGCCAAATTTGCGGGCGCGTTCATTCTCTTGCGCTACAGCGGCAATGGCTGGTTCTACACCACCTTTGCCTAACACAGCATACGAAGTATAGGCTTCATATCCACGCACAAATCCTCCCTGGCTGCTGCCACCGAAAATAAACGGAGGATTGGCAGTTTGCGTAAGCTCTTGCAAACGCTGGCTAAGCATACGGGTGAATAGACTGCGCACCATCGATGTACGATAGTCGTTTACTGTTGTTTCTACCGGAGCCTTTTGTGTGGAATAATATATCTGTATTAAATGGTTGGTAGCTTCTTTATCCGTAACAACAACCGCTTCTGACTGTTTGCGGCCTGGTACCGGTATATCTGTGCGCGGGCGTTGTTTGGTTGGGTTCTTAAGTTTTGTGAAGTGGGCTTTAATATAGTTCTCAGCTTCTGTTACGTCCAAGTCGCCCACCACAACAACGGCCATCAGGTCGGGGCGATACCAGTCTTTATAGAAACGCTTGATAGCATCAGATTTGAACGTTTTTAGTATATCATCTTTACCGATGGGTAATCGATTTGCATACTTCGATCCTTCGAGTAATTTGGGGAGATATACTTTCTGCATGCGCTCCTGTGCTCCTTTTCCCAGGCGCGACTCTTCTAATACAACGCCACGTTCTTTGTCAATCTCGCTACCCTCAAAAGCAACGGTGCTTGCCCAGTCTTCCAGTATCTGGAATCCCTTCTCTACATTTTCTTTTTTCTCCGTAGGGATTGGAAGAATATAAACGGTTTCATCAAAGCTTGTATATGCGTTGAGGTCGGCACCAAATTCTACACCGATCGTTTGCAGGAAAGATACCAGATCATTTTTCTTGAAATTCCTGGAGCCGTTAAAGGCCATGTGCTCTGTGAAGTGTGCGAGGCCTTGCTGATCATCATCTTCGAGAATGGAACCGGCATTGACTACAAGGCGAAGCTCTACTTTCTTTTCAGGACGTTGGTTCTTCCGTATATAGTATGTGAGTCCGTTAGCAAGTTTGCCAATCTTGACATTGGGATCGACTGGTAATTTTTGACTTAGCTTGCCCTGTGCCTGCAGCGAACCGCAGTAAAGAAACAGGAGAGCTGCAAATAGGATAAATCTTAATGGAGATGTTTTGGGATGCGCCATGCAACAAAATATTTAAAGTATATTGGATTCGGAACGATGATGCGGTACAATAGTGTATGCCATGGAGATATAGTGAAGACTATATCTCTACTGATGATTGTGCCATTTGTGTTGTATGAGCTGCAGCATTTCAGGATGCACATGACTGTTGCCGGCACAAAGCTCGCCTCCGAAAATGAAGTTATTACCACCACGGAAATCGGTTACAGTACCCCCGGCTTGTTGTACTATAAATGTACCGGCCGCTACATCCCACGGGTTGAGATTATATTCAAAGAATCCTTCCAGGCGACCGCAGGCAACATAGGCCAGGTCGATTGCTGCGCTACCCAGCCTGCGAATGCCGTGCGACTTCTCCAGAAATTCTTTTATGATATCGAGGTATACATCTTTTTTAGCAGAGTGATAATATGGGAAGCCGGTGGCCAGCAAACTTTCGCCCAGTGTTTTAACAGGCGATACACGAATTACCTGGTCGTTGCAATAGGCCTGGCCACCTTCAATAGCGTGGAAGCATTCCTTGCGAATGATGTGGTATACATCACCTAATATAGTTTGATCGCCGCGGGTTAGTCCTATACTGATGGCAAAGATGGGCAAGCCATGCAGGAAGTTAGTGGTGCCATCGAGGGGATCGATGATCCAGTTATACTCTTTCTGTTTTGATTGTTCTACGGTTCCTTCTTCTGTTATAAATCCGGCTTCGGGCAGTATCTTGTGAAGAGCAGCAACGAGCTTTCGCTCGGCTTCTTTATCAACATACGATACAAGATTATTGAAACTGTTTTTTTGTTCAATGCGTGTGAGGTCAAAGCTTGCGCCTTCTATACGGATAAACTCACCTACTTCTTCACAGATAGCGTTAACATTGCGCTGAATATTTTTAAGGTCTATCGCTGCCATGGTTTGTGTTCACTTTAAGATGGTGAATATAAGGATGCTTCCCGAAACATGCTTTCTGCTCAGGATATTAATTTCCCGATGGCTTATTATTTTTCTGCAAACGGATAAGTATAGCGTGCTACGCAGAATTGTTATACACACATTGGGGGATCAGTTCCCCTTACCTTGTACAACGACAACGATCTCGCCCTTTACTTCTTTCGCCTGAAAATGTTTCAGAATTTCTTCGATCGATCCGTTCACGGTTTCTTCAAACATCTTCGTTAACTCCCGCGATACGGAAGCCTTGCGCGCTGCACCAAAATATTCTTTGAATTGCTCCAATGTCTTTACAAGTCTATAGGGCGATTCGTAGAAGATCATTGTGCGCTCTTCTTCGGCAAGTTGCTTCAATAATGTTTGTCGTCCTTTTTTATGGGGAAGAAAACCTTCAAAAACAAAACGATCGGATGGCAATCCGGACTTTACAAGCGCAGGAACAAATGCCGTTGGTCCGGGTAAACATTCTACCTTAAGATTTGCCTGCAACGCTGCGCGGATAATCAGGAAGCCGGGATCTGAAATACCAGGTGTACCGGCATCCGATACAAGTGCCATGGTCTCGCCCTTCTCCATGCGTTCAATAAGGCTCGAAAGGATCTTGTGTTCGTTGAAATTATGGAAACTCTGCAGGGGTTTTACTATAGCATAATGCTTCAACAGAAAGCCGGAGGTGCGCGTATCTTCCGCCAGAATTACATCTACTGACTTGAGTACTTCCAATGCACGAAGTGTTATATCGGCCAGGTTGCCGATGGGTGTGGGCACAATGTAAAGCGATGGCAAAGACATAGCACGCAATATATACCCATGCTATGGGTAATGCATAGTTTAAGCAAAAGAAAATGAATAAACTCTTAGACCAGCTTATCGATTGCGTCCGCGAGTTTACGGTCGCGATCGGTAACAATATTGCCGGCATCATGTGTGGAGAGTTCGAAAGAAACAGTATTCCACGTGTTGGTCCAGGTAGGATGATGATTCATCTTCTCCGCCACGATCGCTACTTTCGTCATGAACCCGAATGCTTCTGTAAAATCTTTAAACGTGAATGTCTTTTTCAGTTTATTGTTTTCGCTTTTCCATTCCATAACACATCCTTTTAGTTGTATAAAAAGGTAAGCATTATTTTTTGGGCGGCAAGGTCTGATTCAATCCATTGCCTAAATATTGATCGTACCAGGCTGTCCAGCGGTTAAGACGATCGATCTGATAACTTGGCACGGCAATGCCGTGAAACTGTCCCGGATACACCACAAATTGCGTTGGCACGCCCAGTGTTTTCAATGCCTGATACATCTGTTCACTACCGGCAGCCGGCACGTTGAAATCTTTTTCGCCCACCATATATAGGGTAGGTGTTTTGATCTTGTCGGCTTTGAAGAATGGATACGATACCTTCATCCACTTGTCAAGGTTCTTCCAGGGTACGCCCAGCTCTTTTTCATATTGAAGCGTATACTGATCAGAGCCATACATCGAGAGTTGCAGTGCGCTACCGGCTCCGCTGGCTGCCGCTTTAAAACGTGTATCGCTAGCCGTAGTGTAGTCGGTTAATATACCGCCGTAGCTCCATCCGCCAATACCAAGACGGTTGGGATCGGCGGCACCAATCTTTACCAGGTGATCTACAGCGCCGAGTAAATCCATTACCTCTTTATTCCCCCAGTCTGCAAAAATTGCCTTGCTAAAGGCAAGACCTTTACCATTGCTGCCGCGATAATTTACATTGGCAACAGCATAGCCTTTGGCAGCAAACATTTGTGATGTGAGATCGAATGAGTAGTCATCCTGTGAAGTAGGCCCGCCATGTACCCATAAAATGAGTGGTAATTTTTCGGATGCAGGTTTACCAGCAGGCCAGTAGAGCAAACCGCCTACCACCGTTCCATCTTTGCTCACTGAGTTAAATCCTTTTACAGCGGCCAGGTTAAGCTGTTTGAGAAAATCGTCATGTATATGGGTGACTCTTCTGGGCTTTCCGCTGTCGAGGGCATATACTTCGTTGGGTGTATGCGGATCGCTGGAGATCAGCACCCAACGATTGTTCATGCCGCCTTGCGGAGTATAGTATACCTGCTCGCCAGTGGTAATGGCTTTGCGATTGCCGGCAAGGTCGAAGGAGTGAATGTGGCTGGTACGATCGTCTTCAACAGCAACATATATAGATTGACTGTCACCTGACCAGTGTGGTGATGCTACATCGCGATCAACTTTTTGCGATAGTAAGGAGGGTGTTCCTCCGGTTACGGATATCAAAGCCAGATAGGGTTGATCATAAATATTAAAATCATCAAAGCGCGATTGCAGGTAGGCTATATATTTACCATCCGGGCTCCAGGCCGGGCTTGTGTCAGCGCCTTTCCATGTGGTAAGCTGGCGAAGTGTGGCACCCTTTACGGCATCCATAATCCATATATCGGTGTTGGCATTGCGGTCTGCATCCGGTGTGCGGTTGCTCACGAATGCCAGTTGCTTGCTGTCGGGCGACCACACCACGTTATCTACATCAAAGTCGCCTCTTGTTAACGTGTCGAGTTTCTTCGTGGCTACATCAAAGAGGTATAGATGCTCGCGCTTGCGTTCGAGGTATCCGTCACCATCAGCTTTGAAATGATAGCGATCCATCACAATAGGAGGCGCTGTTTTCTTTTTATCCTTATCGTCAACTGATTCCTGATCTTTAATGATGAGCGCTATCTTTTTTGCATCCGGGCTCCATATATAGTCGCTGATGCCGTATTTTAATTCGGTGAGTTTTACAGCTTCACCGCCTCTGCGATCGAGCTTCCATAGCTGTGATGATTTAGTCTCGTAACGCGATGAGAGAAAAGTAAGATATTTGCCATCGGGCGACCATCGCGGTCTGTTTTCACCTTCCGCACTGGTTGTAAGCCGCAGCGATTCCGTTCCTTCCCAATTGGTCATCCAGATATCACTGTCATATTTATCTTTCGCGGAGTCAGGCGTAGAAATAACATACGCGATCCAGTTACCATCCGGTGACAGCTGAGGATCGGAAACCGACTTTAGTTTATAAACATCAGAAGGACGAAGGGGGCGCTGTGCAACCGCTGCACATGACAGGCAAACAAGCAGAAGGAGGAGGGTTCGTTTCATGGGTAATGATTTTTTAGCGACAGCTATGGTATATAGCGCTGATTTATACTCCCAGTTTACAAAATTTTATCGGAAAGCAAATGTGATATTGTAGGAATGGCGGCAGGCTTCTGGCTTCAGGCTACTGGGAGTGCGGGTTGCATCTCCGGCTATCAATTGCTATCGGGATGTGTGGGGAATAAAATCCAGTTACACAAAGGAGCGCAAAGAAGGCTCAAAGGTTCACAAAGAAAATGCAGGACTTGTAACGGATAACAATTAACCTGTAACGGCTACAGCGCTACAATGCCTTCGATGTGTGAAGCCTTCACATAGACTTCAATAACGGCCTCGCTGGAGGGCATCATCATTTGCACCGTGATGCTGGTATATTTCCCGTGACTGGATAGTTTTTCGGTAACGGTGTGCAGCGGGAATAATTCTTTTACTTCAGGTTCTTTGCCCGAAGGTACTATAAACTTAAAAATATAGAGCGATGGCCAGGTATAGTGTTGGTCAAGCTTATTTCTGAAATTATCGAGCCACTGTTGATCCATTCGCAAAAAGCAACGCCCTGACCCGGGTGGTCAAGGCGTGCTGTTAAGATTTAAAAAACTTAGAAAAATTTATAGCGCTTGTCTACGATGTCAGATTTTTCTTTGATCGCTTCGGCAATGCTATAGCCGCTTCTGTTCTGGTTATTTTGTTCCAGTTGTGTTTTGTATACGTTGTAATCGTTCAGTGCGGGAGCAATAGTTTTGTTGATCGTTTCGATGATCACTACGCCGTTCTCACCCGTTACCGGCTTGGAACGCTTGCCATTCTCCAACGCGAACGCTGCACCTACTGCCTGTGGTTCGAAACCTACGGTAGGGAGTGCGTTGCTGTTCAGCCTCAAGTCGCTGCTGGTATATACATTGGCATCATTGCCAAAGCCGGCGGCTATTTCTTCCAACGTTCCTTTCAGACCATTGAGTTTCTCTGTGATGATCTTGCTTTTTACTTCGTTGCGTACTGCTACGGTAATTTCATCTTTCACATCTTCGAGCGGACGGTAGCCTTTCTTCACTTCTTTCGTCATAATGGCTACTACGTTTTGATCTTGCAGGTCATATACCTGTGATACTTTGCCCACAGATGCATCGCGGAACAACCACATTACGATCTGGCGGGCTTCACCCAACGTACCGATGCGTCTGTCGCCAGCGTTTACATTTTTAGCTTCCAGTACGGTAAGACCCGATTGTTTTGCTTTTTCTTCAAACTCTTTTACGCTGGAAATGTTAGCGGCAAAAGTTTCGGCTTTGCGGAATGCTTCGTTGGTAGTAGCATCGCTTGGTAATATCTGGCGCTCTACAATAGCGAGGTAGTAAGCTTTGTTGGTTTTTGTATTGGTAACATCAATGAGGTGATAGCCAAATTCAGTTTCTACAACATTGTTCAATACGCCAGTCTTGGTGGCACTAAATACTGCTTCCTGGAACGGCTTCACCATCTGGCCAGCGCTGAACCAGCCCAGGTCGCCACCGCGTGATGCAGTACCATCTTGCCCGAACTCACGTGCTTTCGCTTCGAATGAAGCTCCGCCTTTGATATCTTTCAGAATGTTATTTGCCTTCTCTTTTGCTTCTTTCTTGGCAGCCTCGCTTGTATCAGTCCATTTGATCAGGATGTGCTTGGCGCGGGCGCTGTAAACCGTATCGGTGGCGATTTTGGAAACTTTTACCACTTTATACGTATCGCCATCCAATACAGGGCCGATTACATTTCCTTCGGTAAGCGCTCCCTCTGTAAGGAAAGCAGGCAGTGAACCGATTGAATATTTGGCATAAGGATTCTGACCTTCGGTGTTGGCTGAAGCCGTTACTGAATCTTCGTTTGAAGTTTTGAACTCGTTAACAACTTTTGCAAGATCTTCATTTACAGCAGCAGAGTCGTCAGCAGAAGGAACTACCGGTATGCTTACATAGCGAATATCGCGGGTAGCTTCTGTTTTATATTTCTCTTTGTTCTTGTTGTAGAATGCTTCATAATCAGCATCGGTAACTTTTGCAGCTGAATCGCTGATGGCATAATATGGAACGTAGAGGTATTTTACTTCTGCAACATCGGTAGCGAGGTGGTATTCACGCTCTGCTTCAGCCTTGGTTACATAAGAAGATTTAATGAGCAGGTTCTCATACTTGATGCGCTCGCGGCCTGGCTTCAGATCGCGCTGAAACAATTCCCAGCGTATGCGTGGTTCTGATGTTTCAGGCATGCTCTTGAGCTGGTTCAGGTAGGCTACTACTTTATCGGCCTCAAACTTTCCGGTCTGTTGGTTGGTGAAGGCGCTTTTTACACCCTGATCCACATTTTTACCCTGGATCATATCCCAAACTTCATCTTCTGTAACTTCTACTCCGGCATCGTTGATCTGTGGCTGAATAGCATGACGGGCAATCAATAAATCCCAGGCCTGCTGGCGGATAGAAGGCATATCGCGCTCGCCGGGTTCGCGACCTGTATTCAGGTACCAGTTGGCTTCACGCTCGCGAATAACAGCCTGGTATTCTTCGTAGGAAACTTCTTTTCCTCCGATTTCACCTACTGAATTGCGGCCCCAGTTTAAGATGTTTGATTTTCCGCTAAAGATATCACCCAGAATGAATGCAGTGATCGCAACAAATACGAAGATCACCACCCAGGTGCCCATCTTGCTGCGCAAAGTTCCAATAAATGCCATAAGTAATTTTTAAAGAGCCGCAAATTTAACCCGTTCTGTGTATTAGAAAAACATCTTCTTAAAAAAGAAAAAACGGATCAAGAACCCTGAAAAACAGAATTTTATCGCGCCTTTCGGTTTGAATCACTTTACATCCGGGCTCTGCGATGCAATCGTTCGTTGTGAGGTGCTGTTTGCCGGCCTATTTGCCTTTTTTCTTCCGCAGGTTCAGAATGAAGAACAGCAATAATGTGAGCATAAAAGCCCAGTAAGCCTGGCCAAATCCCAGTACCATAAATTGATGGATACCAATGATGAGGAAAGCCACCGCCAGGGAAAGCAGAAGTATATCAGGAAGTTTCATTTGTAAAATGCATTCAGGGTTTGCCCTGAACGTAGTGGCAAAAGAAAGAAAAATATTCAGATCAGTTTCGCCAGCGTGCTGATATAGCGCTCCGGCACATCGCCTCGTATGGCAGCCTGGTAGTCGTTATAGCTGCAGGGCACAATGCTATTGCGCGAGTAGCGCTCCCGGCCATTGGGGTAGGGCACTTCCATCCACCACTTCTCGCTGAGCTTGCTTTTGTAGAAAGTGATGATCTCAGGCTCTACCGGCATGGATACTGAATATTTGAGGAAATCGTTGCTCCGGAAGTTCTGTTCATTTTTCCGGTGATAGTATCCTTCAATAAAATACCAGATCATCGTAGCAATGACCGATGCTGTTTTCCGGTGCACGTCATCAAACAAAGGATTATACTCATAGAAGCCGAGTGAGCTCAGTTTCTCGTTGAGCCCGGCATACCAGCATATCTGGCAAGCCTCTTCGCCGGTAAGTCCGAAAGGTTGTGCGTTGGCATTGCCCGGTGCATCGGCTGAGCGGATCGCCGTGATATCGAACGAGAGCAGATCGGCATTGCGAATGGTCGGTTCCATCTCCTGCATATTGGTGCGCATCTGCCCGATGCGAAATGCTTCGAAGTATAATTTCTCAAGTATAGATACCGACGTTGGGTCGATCAGGTAGCTTTGATACGCGAGGTGTGTATAGCTGAAAAGATAGTTTGGCTCATGCAGCAACACGCGGTGTATATGTTGGTTGCTGGCACCTTGCTCTTTGTCTTCCAGGTCAAGGAAGGCATCTACGTTAAGGAAGCTTACCAGTTTCTCAAGCGTTTCATAGGCATAGTATTGTCCATAGTCGAGGTCGTGCGAACCACCGAGAATGATGGGCAGCACATTGCTCTCCAACAGCATGCGGCATACTTCACTGATGCGCACATACGTCTCTTCCAGATCGTGTCCCGGTTTAAGATTGCCGAGGTCAACAATTCGATACGCTCCTGTTCCTTTCCTGAGGTTATATAGTTTCTTACGGATCTCATCCGGGGCTGAGGCTGTGCCGGCATTGCGAATCGATCCACGTTCTTCACTCACACCAAACAAGGCAATGTGTGCACCTTTATAGTCGGGCATTTTATCGCCGAATACATTGATATTCTTGAAAACACTGGACGAAGAGCTGATGTTGCCATACAACGACTCGTCTACCGGAGAAAAGAAAATGGTAAGATCCATGGGCAGTCTGAAAAAACTTCGTGAAGATAAAAATTCAGACAATAGAGTCTACTGAATCCTACAGAAGATCATAATGAGTTGTTTTACCGGTTTGTCAGGGCCTGTGTATACTCCCTCTGTCGTTTAACCCCGAAAACCGACCGTCTGTCTTTCTGAACGTTGGTTCTTTCTGTCAATATTGTTCGAAATGCTTTTTAATAGTATATATTTGTTTGATTGTGAGATAATTAATGCCTACTCTTAAACTCCCGCTTAAATATAGTCTCGACCTCAAAATTATAGGGGTGGCACTGCTATATTATCTCTTTGCCCGTCTCGGATATTTCCTTGCATTTGAAAATACTACCGCGTTGCCCGCATGGCCACCTTCGGGTATAGCCTTTGCCCTGGTTATTCTACTCGGACGCTCAGTGTGGCCAGGCATCACCATCGGATCACTGGTGGCAAACATTATGGCGTATTGGAATAATCCGGCTCTCGGTCCACAGACAATTATTACCATAAGCAGTGTAATTGCTGTGGGAAATACACTCGAAGCTGTAGCCGGTAATTATCTGGTAAAAGTCTGGATTCGCGATGTATATCCTTTCCGGCATGCCAAGAATGCATTTCGATTTTTGTTCACGGCGTTGTTTATGTGCCTGGCGGGTGCCGGTATAGGTACAGCAAGTTTATACCTCAACGCTGTTATATCCAGCGAGCATATCTATGAAACACTCATTTCGTGGTGGATCGGCAACGTGGTGGGTATATTGTTGTTTACGCCTTTTATACTCTCTGTTGCCCGTAAAATCAAAATAACATTATCACCTTCGCGGATTATTGAAGTAAGTATTTATTTCATAAGTATACTTGGTATATATCTGCTGCTGCAGGTAGATTACCTCACACTGACCATGCAACGTGCCCTGCCGTTGCTGGCGCTTCCTTTTTTATTGTGGCTGGCGTTCCGGTTTGAACTTATTGTGGCCATTGCCGGTGTATTGATCGTTTCACTCATCTCGATATACTTTACGGTAAATAACATCGGGCCGTTTGTGCTGGCAGGCGAGGCAAACTCTATGTTGCTGCTCCAGATTTTTATAGGTGTGATCAGTATATCTACCATTATACTTTCTGCTACCGTAAAAGAACGCCTGGATGTGCAGCATCAGCTTCGGCAGTTTAATGAGAACCTGGAAGTGATGGTGCAGGATCGTACACGGGCTTTGAACGATGAGATTGGCACCCGGAAAACTGCGGAGGAAAAATTACAGCGCACCAACCAGGAACTCAGCAAGCGCAATACAGAGCTTGATAACTTTGTATACAGTGTATCGCACGATCTGCGCGCTCCCATTGCTTCGGTTTTAGGGTTGATCAACCTGGCCCGCATGGATAAAGATGCAGTAATGAAAGATATGTATCTTGATATGATCAACAAGAGTGCATTGCAGCAAGATCATTTCATCAAGGAGATACTGGATCAGTCTCGTAACTCACGACTCGAAGTAAAGCGCGAAGAGATTTTATTTGAACCGCTGATTGAGGAAACATTCAATCAGCTCAAGTTTGCTACCAGCACGGGTAAATCCGTAGAGCGCATCATTAATATAGAACAGGATGAGCCGTTCTTCTCCGATCGCTGGCGATTGAAAGTAATTCTGAATAACATTATCTCTAATGCTATACGGTATCGCAATGGCAAAGACCCGGTGATAAAAGTAAACGTGAGCATCAGTAAACACCTTGCCAAGCTGGCCATTGAAGACAATGGCAAAGGCATTGAAAAAGAACACCTGCCGAATGTCTATAAAATGTTCTATCGCGCTACTGACGATGGAGCAGGTTCCGGTCTTGGACTATATATTGTAAAAGAAGCCATCGATAAACTTAACGGCAACATCAATATCGAATCGGAAGTAGGGAAGGGAACAACGGTGCAGCTTGAGATACCGGAGATCGTTACCCAACCGATACCTCTATAAAATCACCTTCCTGAAAATAGCGCGAAGCTATATCCAATAACTGATCAGCTTGTACGCTATCGATGTTATGAATCAGATTCTGATAGTAATTTTTGGGAAGCCGGAACATGTGCATGTTCTTGATTTTATCGGCATGGGCAAATGGCGTGGTAATCTCTGCCTGCAGGCTGCCTATAAAATGATTGCGTGCAATTTCAAGTTCTTCGGCATCCACCGGTTCGGTGCGTAAACGCTTCAGCTCTTTGCGAATCTCTTCGAAAGCAATATCAAGATTTTCGTTATTCACATCTGCGCCTATCACCACATAGCTATCGTGCTGCAGCGTGTGGATGGAAGAATATATACCATAGGAAAGGCCTTTTTCTTCGCGGATGTTTTTCATCAGGCGTGAGCCAAAATATCCTCCGAAAATGTGATTCAGAAAAAGTACAGCCGCGTAGTCAGGATGTGAGCGCGCAATAGCTTTTTTGCCCATGCGTATAGACGACTGAACGCTTCCTTCTTTACTCACCCGCTCATGCAATGCATTGACATTGGGGGCTGTTATATTCTTTTCCGGACTTGCTATAAACGAAAGTGATGAGAATTCATCGATAATATTCTGGCGGCTGGCGCTATCAATTTTCCCGGATACAATCACAATAAAATCTTTTCCGAAAGATGTATAGTGATCTATAAGCTGCTCGCGTGTGAGAGTCTGCACTTCTTCAGCCTCCAGCTCTTTACCGTAGGGATGATTTTCTCCGAATAGTTTTTTTCTAAAGAGCTTTGAAGCCTGAAAACTTGTTTTCTCCTGGTTCACCCGCAGATTCTGGAGATATATACTCTTGAGCTGCGAAAGTTCTTTTTCAGGAAATGCGGAATCCTGCAACAACTCGCGGAACATGGCCAGTGTTGGTTGCAGATTTTTTGTGAGCGTATAGAGGGATACAGAAACTACGTCAAGCCCCGGACTTATTTCGAGGTGCGCACCGTATTGATCGAACAACTGCGCTATAGCAAAGCTTTTCTTTGAAGATGTTCCTTTTGAAAGAAGCTGCGCGGAGAAATAAGAAGCCCCCCAGACACGCTCCAGCCAACGGCCGGCTTTTATAAGCACTTCAACGCGGATAACGGATTGCGTTCCGCCTGAAATAAAAAAAATTCTGGCGCCATTTTGCAGCACCAGTTCTTCGGGAAGTATTAATTCAAAATCAGTGGTCCTGGTAAAAGCAGGAGCCGTAGTACGGTTCAGCATCAGAAATTAATCAGTAACAGATTCGTCTTTTTCTTGTTGTGTCTCGGCAATGTGGAACAGCAACGTAAAGCGAATGGTTTCCGCCAGCGGGTGTTCACGCTTGTTGGTAGGCACCAGGTAAGCTACATCGAAACCGAAGCGGTCTTTGCGGAAACCTAAACCGATGGTCATATACTTACGATTTCCTTTTGTCTTGGCTTCGTTAAAATAACCGAGGCGCGCGGCAAAAAGATTATTATACCAGTATTCTGCACCTACCGAAGTCATAATCTCTTTGATCTCTTCGCTGAAGCCACCGGGTGCATCGGAGAATGAACCGAACATACCGCTGAGGATGGATTTAGAACGCGAAGCTCCGGGATTGTTAGGATCGGGTGTAGGCACCAGGAGCTTATTGAAATCTACCATGAAGGTAATTTTGTTGAATGGATCGAGCTCAGTAGTATAGGCAGTTCCCAGCCGCAGGTTGGTTGGAATAAAATCTTTGTTCTGGGCATCGGTATAAGAGATCTTCGTTCCGATATTAGAGATATTGGCACCGATGGAAAGCGTAGAGTTTCTGGTTCCCTGTAGCGGCTTGGTATAGTAAACGCCTAAATCAACCGCTGCACCACTGGCTGCTTTTGCATCAGTTTGTGTAAATGCACCGGTAAGATTAGAGTGTATATAGCGGATGGTTCCGCCAATACTGAAGTTTTCGGAAAGCAGGCGTGAATAGGTAATATCAGCCGCATACTCGCGTGGATTGAATTCTCCTATGATCTGACTTGGGTCAGGACCTGTATTGAAAGTAATACTGCCGAGGTCGAAATATTTAAGTGAAGCGGCAACAGCCTGCTCGCGGTTGATCTTGTAAAAGCCTGAGAGATAGCCTACCCACATGTCGTTAACGATCTTGCCAAGCCAGGGAGTATAGGAAAGCGTTCCTCCATATTTTTTGTCGATGAAAGCCAGTTTACCAGCATTCCAGTAAGCAGCGTTTGCATCTGGCGATGTTGCAACACCTGCATCACCAAGGCCAGCATGGCGGGCATCCGGTGTAATCGCCAGGAAAGGAACAGCCGTTGTTATAGCGTTGTCCTGTCCTATCAAATTGCCAGGGGTAGAAACTTGTGAGAAACCGAATTGGAATGAAGCGGCCACCAAAGTAGTGACGAGTAATACTCTAAGGTTCATTAACGTATTTTTCAAGCGTTGTAAATATAATTTAATTAACAACAATAAGCTTTGTAAGCCGCTCATTTTTGGAGCCGTTGGTTAAGGAACGAACAGCCACACGTGCCAAGTATAAACCAGGCATAAGTTTTTTACCTGCGTCAGTCGTGCCATCAAATGTAAGCAAATCAACACGGTAAGGGCTTTCAGCTATGCTAAATGTATAATTTTTTAACTGCTGTCCAGTGGTTGAATATATAAATAGTTCTGCTTCGAGGTTATCTCCCGCCCGATTGTGCGTAAAATATAAAGTAGTTTCTCCCAGGAACGGATTGGGGTAGTTAGCAAACGTTTCAATCACCAGCGCGTCACCGTTCGTTACGACAAAATCGATTTGTGCCTGCGCAGGATTGTTATAGGTATCCCATGCTTTTACTGTAAGTGTATGCTTGCCGGGGGTTAGACCGCTTATCGGGAAATTTACCCACCCTTTGGTATAGTCATCTACATCGGCTTCGTAATAGTCACTCAATATATATACCTCATTGTCGTTATCGAGCACGGCAGTTAATGTGTTTCCGATACCATACCCCGATACGTTGATGCCGCTGGCATCCCACAACCTGGCCACCAACGTTGTGTTCGGGCTTACAATGCCTCCATTAATGAATGTTGTGTCACCCATATACAGCGCTATGGTGGGAGGGGTGGTATCCATTGCAGGATTTTTTTCGCTGCCGCCAATCTTAAATGAGGAGGTTGTTCCGGCTGCATCCAACGCCTGTGTGGAGTCGGAAGCATATACACTTATTTTACCTGCACCAATTTCGTAAGCCATATTCTTAGGAACAATGAATTGAAATTCGAAGGCGCCGTTGTTAACCGATGCCTTGCCACGGAATAAAATGTTATACCACTGCTTGAAAGAGAACGCGGGATTGTTCTTGCCAATGGTAATAAAGTCAGTCTGCTTGTCAAATAAAGTAGAACTCAACGTGCCGTTGAAGTTTTCGAGGCGCGTGCCACTTCCATCGACTACTTCACCTTTGATGATTGCCCTGGACAATGCTTTCAGGGTATCGGAGCCGGATGCGGTTTGTATGCTAGTGATGTTCACTTCCAGTGATGGCAGTGCCAATGTGAGGGATGGATCACCAATCAATGAAAAATTACGGTTGCCAACACCGCTGTTGCTGTTGTTTTTTGTTTTTCGAAAAACTTCTCCTATAGAAATATAGTGATTGGATTCTTTCGTGAACAGTGCATTGTAAAATGCCTGGTTCAATTCAAAATTGGTAAAGGAATATACCGGGCGCGCAGTTGTTACCAGGCCTATAGCACCACCATGAGGTTGCAATACACTAAGCTCTGCACTGGAAATTTGTCCCGGATTGTCCTGGCGGCCAAACTCACAGGTAGCCGTTACCAGAAAAGGATAGCGTACATTTTCAAGCGCTTCAATATTGAGGTTGGTAAATACCTGCTCATCGGCCCATACTTGTTCATTGCCGTGGCCGGTATAGTTCATGATGAGCGCACCACGATTAAAATTAGAGAGTATATCGGCTGTGGCTTCGGGTATAGATTCACCACTCGGCCTTACTGTTTTAGTATAAGTGCCCAGGAAATATTTTCGGGTGTTGAATCCTGATTGCGTTGCTTCTATATCATTGGCAAGTGTATTGGCCTGCGATTGGTGCGCACTGGTATAGGAGTCAGAATTACTGCCATCATCTGCAACAAACACAATGTTTTCGCGCCATGCACCGAACAGATCTTTGTGAGTATCGTATGCAATAATTTTATCAACCACATGCGTGGCTTCTTCCGCAGTTTTTACAGGTAGCCGGCCTACACCTATTTCAAGACTATTACTTTCTACCGGAGATTCGCCCCAGTTGCCTTCGCTGTTTTCCAGAAATCCGAAGTAATCATCTGAAGAATATGTCTCCAGTGGTGTGAGGGAGTTGCGTGATTCGTAGGTGGCTACGAAGTTGGTGTTGTGTGTTACCCGGTCTTTATAGTCATAAGAAGATTTACCCACCAGCAATAAAGCTTTTAATGTAGAAGAACTTTTATCGTACAGGTGTTTTACAAAATCGCGAATAGCCGATACATCCTGGCGACCGGATGAAAACTCGTTATATATTTCCTGCGGTGTCACTACCGTGCACGACCAGCCGCTGTGATCAGCGCGATGTGCTGCCAGCCGGGCTGCCTCTTGTTTAAAATCAGGGTGCGCTACAATGATCAGGTTCGGTGTTGATAGCCCGTGCAGATTTTGATTGGCAACAGCACCAACCAACTCAGGCGAAGGAACATTGCTGTTGAAAACGACAAACTCTCTCAGAGATGAAGTGCCCGTTGAAAATATAGCCATGCCGTTTTGTAAGTTATATTGCTGTATGCCCGGTGTATAGGGATCGGTGACATCCCAAATTGTGCTATTGTCGGTTACATTCGATACCTGGAACGTAGAAGTTCTGTTGTTTACGCTTTCGCCTGAACGAAATATAGTCTGGTCGCCGTAAAGCGACAGCCTGCGCTGAACATTCAATAAAAAGAAATCCAGGTAGCCCATGCCACTGGTGGTTTTGGTATATATATACTTGATCTCCTGTTTGGTGGTGGCAGCGGCCCCGGTAGTGGCAGCATTGCTGATAATAGTGTCGCGTTTATGAAAACCTTTGATGCTGTATTGCGAATCGGTGATGTAAGCCACCGCCTGTTCGGCAATCAATACATTGTTTATATATACCTGGAATGTAGATGCTTTAGTGGATTGGCCCATAACGTCCGATACCAGTTTGATCGGCGAATTTTCTACAATACCCGCTATATCGGTTGAGTACGTTTGCTGATCGAGGCTCAGCCGTTCGAACCATTCGCGACCTGATTCCAGTTCGTTATAACTATCTACTTCGTGAAAGAAGTAATCCTGAAAAGTTTCAATTACCGGGAAAGAACCGCCCTGAGACGGGATGTTTGCTACGCGTTTGCCATTATCGGTACCTACTGTAACGAAGTAATAATTCTTGTCGCTGTAAAGATTGTGTTCATATTGAAATATACCACGCTGAACATCGTACTGCACGTGGTCTGCGCCTTCGGCATACCAGAGAATATAGTCGCCTGAATTAAAAACGCCATCGCTTTCACCCTGCACGAAAATAGCATTCTCCGTAAGATCAGCGGGCCGCGTAACACTGTTGGCTTGAGGAAGCATACCGCCTTTATTACCGTATATTTTTATTTTGCGCGGGTCGATAGACGATGCATCGAAACCCATCTTTTTGAAATCATCAAATGAAATTCTGTATACACCGTTCTTGCCGATGGCTACTTTATACCATTGCCCCGAGCCAAGTACAGACGATTGACTTCTGCTTTCCTTTGTTAACAGAAAGAGAAAAACGAACAGGAGGTTCCGGATGGTAAATGCGTAGCGCAAAGGGTTTACTTTGAAAATGCCTTAGCCCCTAACGACAGGCCTATGTATAAAAGTATAATGAAGGGTATAGCCGTTATCTGAAACAAGGCCAGTAATACTACGGCCAGTAACAGAAATGTAAACCGCAGCTTGTTATCGGCCCAGGTAAAGTTCTTGAACTTGAGCGCGAATATTTCTATGCGCGATACCAGCAGCAATGAAAATACCAGCGTAATGGTTACGAGCAGCCACGGCTGATACAGCCATCCGAAGGATGCCGGCAGCAAGGGCAGCGATGTTATGAAAAGCGTATTAGCTGGTGTATTCAGTCCTTTGAAAGAGTCAGTTTGGGTTTCATCAATATTGAAAATAGCAAGACGCAACGCAGAAAATGCAGCAATGGAAAATGCGATATAGGGCAATGCTTCGCTCGTAGTGTGTTCGCCAATCAGTTTATACATAACCAGTGCCGGCAACACACCGAAGCTCACAACATCGGCCAGCGAATCGAGCTCTTTGCCAATGGGCGAGGATACTTTCAACAGACGTGCTACGAAGCCATCAAAATAATCGAATATCCCCGCAGCCCACACAAAATAAGCTGCAGGCACTCCGCGGTTCTCCAGTAAAAATACAATACCCAGACATCCGCAGATCAGGTTGCAACACGTAAGAAAGTTAGGGAGATGACGAATCATAAGTTCAAATCACAAGTTCCAAAATATACAAATCGGGGGGAACGATAACTCCAAATGTAGCGAATTGTTATTGGGTAATTGTTACGCGATGATTACATCGTTAAAGCGCACAAAACGGGTTGGTCTTTTTTTCATACCCAATGGTAGTTTCGGGGCCGTGGCCGGGATATACCGTTACATCATCCGGTAGCGTAAACAATTTTTGGTGAATGCTGCTGATCAGCGTATCAAAATCGCCACCCGGCAAGTCGGTGCGCCCGATGCTGTTGTAGAAAAGTACATCGCCACCGATCACAATTTTCTGAGCTGTATGATAGAACGCAACATGGCCGGGAGCATGCCCGGGGACAAACAATACATTGAGCGATTGATTGCCGAATGTGACGGGTTCACCTTCTTTTAAAAATGCATCGGGGTCTGCTTCGTGATAATTAAAAATGCCATAGTGTGGAGCATACACTTTCACAGCTTTTAACACCGGCTCTTCCAGCGGATGAATGTAAAGCCTGGTTTTATATCGCTCCTTTACAAATGCATTGCCCAGCACGTGGTCTACATGGCAATGGGTGTTGAGCAGCTTTACTACTTTCAGACCATTTGTGTCAATGAAATCAACAAGATCGTGTTGTTCATCGATATCATAACATCCCGGGTCAATCACCACGCATTCCTTCGTCTCATCGAACAACACATAGGTATTCTCCTGCAAAGGATTAAAAACAAAACTCTGTAGCTGAAGCATGCGCCAAAAATAACCGGGAATTTTTCAGCAGGCCAATTATTTTATTTTCAATTTTAGCCCTTTGTAAAAACAGAAGTGCACACAGTCGATTATATAATTGTCGGTCAGGGACTGGCAGGTTCTGCGGTGGCAGTGCAATTGCTGAATCGCGGACGCAAGATCCTGGTGATTGATGATGCCATACACAATTCCTCTTCGCGGGTAGCCGCCGGATTGTTCAATCCTGTTACGGGCAAAAAAATGGTAAAGACCTGGATGGCGGATATGCTGTTCCCCTATCTCCACGATTTTTACAAACAGGAAGAAACTCGGGCAGAGGAAAAATTTTTCTTTCCCATGCCTTTGTACCGTCCGTTCCTTTCCATCGAAGAACAGAACGAGTGGATGGCACGAAGCGCAGAGCCTGCGTATGCCGGCTATATCGAGACTATATTTTCAGCGCCCGCCTTTGCGCAGGTGCGCGATCCGTTCGGAGGACTATTACTAAAACAGTGCGGCTACCTGAGCACCACGCGCTATGTTAATGCGATAAAAAAACGCATTGAAGACGGAGGCATGATCTGGAACGAGCACCTCGATGAACAATCTCTGCAGGTAGAAGACGATGCTGTAACCTATAAAAATGTACAGGCAAAGAAGATTATTTACTGCAGCGGTGTTGATGCCAGCCGGTGGTTTAACTGGTTGCCCATACGCCCGCTAAAAGGAGAAACAATTCTTGTAAAGGCGCCCTTCCGGGAAAATATTATTGTTAATCGTGGCGTTTATTTCGTTCCGGGTTTGAATCCGGGCGAGTGGCGGGTAGGGGCCACGTATAATTTTCACGATCACGATCCGGGTATTACTGCAGGAGCAAAAGTTGAACTGGAGGAAAAACTGACCGAGCTGATGGACCTTCCGTATGAATGGAAAAGTCAGGAATGGGGAACGCGTCCTACAACGCCCGACCGCCGGCCTATCCTGGGAGCACATCCGGAGCATCCTTCTGTAATAATTTTTAACGGACTGGGTACTAAAGGAGTAAGCCTGACACCGTATTTTTCGGAGGTTTTAGTCCGCTGGATGGAAAATGGTATCTCCTTAAACAAACTGGTGGATATTGATCGTTATAAATCAGTATATTGGACTTCCCCTAAATAAATATGATGTTGCGAAGAGGATTACTTGCGCTAGTAGTATTATTAGTAATGATAACCGGGGCGCAGGCCCAGCAGGCACGTGAAGTGTTTGGGAAGAACCGGATACAATACCGACAGTTTGACTGGGTATACCTGAGCGGAGAAAATTTCGATGTGTACTATTATGATGCGCGCAAAGGTGTAGCACAGGAAGCACTGGAATTTCTGGAAGCGGAGTTCGATCGCATCACCGACATGATAGACTATCCGCCTTACTTCAAAACAAAAGTTTTTGTATACAACTCATTGTCTGATCTGCGCCAGAGCAACATGGGGCTGAACCGGAATACGAACAAGATCGGAGGCGAGACCGAGTTTGTAAAACCGTACATTGAAGTAGCGCACATGGGTACTGCGCAAGAGTTTAAAGAAGAATTGCTTTTCAAAATATCCGAACTCATGGTAAATGAAATGATGTTCGGAGGAAACCTGAAAGATATATTTCAAAGCTCCATTCTCATGAGCTTGCCCGAGTGGTTTGTATTGGGAGCATCGCAGTATGTTGCCAAAGGATGGACTTCTGAAATGGATGACTATATCCGCCAGCTCATGCGCACACGCAAAGCGAAGCGCGCTACCAAACTTACAGGCAAGGAAGCCGCACTGGTCGGGCAGTCAATCTGGAATTTTATTACCGAGAAATATGGCAAGAGCAGTATGGCCAATATTCTCAACTACACACGGGTAACGCGAAACGAAGAGAAGAGCATATTGATCACACTCGGCATCAACTTCCGGCAAATGCTTACGGAGTGGCAGCGATACTATTCCGAAATGGAAGCCGTGGTAAGTAAATCGTATGTGAGTCCTTCTGACTCTACTATTTTTGAATCGCCCAACAACAGAACAACAGAATATACAACCGTAAAAGTCAGTCCTGACGGGCGGCACATTGCGTATGCAGAGAACGACCGCGGCAGGTATATTATTCGCATTCGTTCACTGGAAAGTGGCAAAACCAAAACGATTATTTCCGGTGGCAGCAAAGTAATCAATCAACGGGTAGACTACCGGCAACCGCTCATCGCATGGTCTGATGCCAACACGCTGGGTGTGATTGGTGTGAAACACGGTGAATATGTATTCTGGCTCTACGATCTGAGCACCAATAGTAAACAGCCGCGTGCGCTGGAAAAGTTCAGCAATGTGCGCAGCTTCAGCTTTTCCGGCAATGGCCGCCTGGTGATACTCAGTGCCGACTTCGAAGGCAAGAGCGATCTGTTTCTGTTGAGCGCCCGCAGAGATCGCGTGAAAAGATTGACCAACGACTTGTTTGATGATCTTGATCCTACCTTTATTCCAAATAGCAACCGCATTGTGTTCAGCTCCAATCGCACGAACGATACACTGCGCGCCAATCTGAAACCAGAGTTCGGCAAACTAAGCAGTAACTATAATCTTTTTGTGTTTGATCTCGACAGCTCTAACCTTGTAGTGAAACGCGTTACCAACACGTTGAGTAAAGATATAGGACCGATTGCCAGCGATGAGAATAATTTTTATTACCTGAGCGATCAGCGAGGTATCACCAACCTGTTCAAATACAATCGCTCAACAGGCATCTATACACAGGTAACAAATTTTTCGTCAAGCATTCAGCATTATGATCTCAATGTTTCCACCGGAACGCTCGCCATGGTGGTGACAGAAAATCAGAAACAGCATATATACCTCGATCGCAGTTTTAATGTCGGGCGACAGGTATTTACGCCAGCTACGCGAAGAAAAGAATTGCAGCAGGCACGTGTTATCCGCGAGAAGCGCAAGCAGGAAGACAATAACAAGAACATGAGCATTAAAGATCTGCTCAATGCCCGCCTCAAAGAATCGCAGAAAGATAAAGACACCACAACCGTAACGCATCCAGACTCAGCCACCGTGCATCATGATACAGTAAAGGTAAAAGCGGATTCTATTCCGAAGCCGCAAGAAAAGAAACCGGATGTGGTGAATACCGATAATTATACTTTTGAAGATGAAGCTGTAAAGCAGGCACAACCTTCGGAGTCGTTCCTTACCCGCTATATTAAAGCGCGTGATAAGAGTCGCATTACCGGCCCGTTCCCATACGAATCGAAGTTCAGTGCTGATAACCTGGTTACTTCACTGGTGGTAGATCAGCTTCGGGGTGTCGGTTTGTTGCTCGAAACACAGATGAATGATATGCTGGAGAATTACCGGTTTATAGGAGGATTGATGGTGCCCATAAATCTGCAAGGTGGCGATGTATATGCCGAGTTCCAGTATTTGCCATCACTCATTGACTTCAGCGTTCGCTTCGATCGTAAAGCCATCCGCTGGAATACTATTGAAACTGCTGATAACCTGGTAAGCGAAGAGTATAAATATACGTTGAACCGCTTCGAAGTGAGTGCTTCCCTGCCGATCTCCGATCGCATTCGTTTTACCCTGAAACCATTCGGAGCTTCAGCCCGCTCTATCGATCTCGGTGTTTCTGATTTCCCGTCCAATCCGCCAACGGCGGTTCCTGTTACTAACTATTATGCAGGTATACGTTCTGAATTGGTGTATGATAACTCTGTATCTACCGGCCTGAACCTGATAGAAGGAACGCGTGGTAAAATAAGCTTTCAGCATCATCAGGGATTGAACAACAAAGACCTGAGCTTTACACAGGTTACGGCAGACATTCGTCACTATCAGCAGATCTATAAAGAGATTGTGTTGGCGGTGCGTGGTTATGCAGGAACCTTCTTCGGCAATTCTCCCAAAGTATATATGCTGGGCGGTATGGATAACTGGTTATTTAACAAAACACACTATACCGGCACTACCAGCAAAGGCCAGCCGAATCCGCTCGGTGTCGCTACGGCCAACCAGGATATATTGTTTATGGAATATGCCACAGCCCTGCGCGGGTTTGATTATGGTACACTGTTTGGCAACAGCGTAATGTTGTTTAATGCAGAGCTTCGCGTGCCGTTGATCCGCGCGCTGGCGAACGGGCCGATCTCTTCCAACTTCTTCCGCAATATGCAATTCACTGCATTTTATGATATAGGCACAAGCTGGTCAGGTAAACCTCCGTTCTCTTCCAATAACAGCGTGAGCTATAATGTAATCCAACAGGGACCGTTTCAGGCAGAGATCAAAAATTACCTGAACCCGTGGTTGTATAGCTACGGTGTGGGTATGCGCACCATGATGCTCGGCTACTATGTGAAGTTCGACCTGGCATGGCCGGTAGAGAACTATGATGTGGGCAACCCCAAACTGCACATAACACTGGGATACGATTTCTGATATACACTACAGATATTGATTTGCGTCTGCTATCTTGCAGGCCGCACAAAGGAACGGATTTATTTCCGTTCCTTTGTTTTATAAATTCACCCTATGATAAAATCCATGACAGGCTTCGGCCAGTCCGCTTACGATGATGGCCGGCTGCAGATCAGCGTTGAAATAAAAAGTCTGAATTCCAAATTCCTCGACCTGAACCTCCGGTTGCCCAAGCTGTTTTCAGAACGCGAAATAGAAGTACGAAACCTCATCAGCGAAAAGCTCGAGCGTGGTAAAGTACAGATCGCGATCGAATACCAACGCTATGGTGATGAGTCGATGAAGCAGATTTACAACGAAGCCCTGTTCGTGTCGTACTACCAGCAGTTGAAGAAGCTTGCCGACAGAGTGGTAGCTCCACATGATCAGCTCTTTCAACTGGCACTGACTTCTCCGGATGTTATTCAAAGCAACCTCCGGGAAGACAGCAACGAAGAGGAATGGGAGCAGATTAAAAAAGCGGTGGTAGATGCTATTCAGAAATGCGATCAGTTCCGCAAAGCCGAAGGAAGTGTATTGGAAAAGATGTTGAAGGAATGCTGTGGTGTGATTGGCGAACAACTGAAGAAAATAGAGGACCTCGATCCCAAGCGTGTTCAACGCATTCGTGAAAGATTGAAAGGAAATATAGTATCATTTTTCGGAGAAGAAGGGTATGATACCAATCGTCTGGAGCAGGAGATTATCTTCTATATCGAAAAACTTGATATCAACGAAGAGAAGGTGAGGCTTCGTTCGCACCTCAACTACTTCATGCAGATATTAGCCGAGCAACAATCGAATGGTAAAAAGTTAGGATTCATTTCACAGGAGATTGGCCGCGAAATAAACACCATCGGCTCCAAAGCAAATGATGCCGACATTCAGAAACACGTGGTGGTTATGAAAGAAGAACTGGAGAAGATCAAAGAGCAACTGAATAACGTACTGTAGGAAATAGCTGCGAGCTTTGAGCTACGAGCTGTGAGAAAAAAAGCTGCTGGCTGCAGGCATCTGGTTACTGGGGACGGAGCGAGTCTTCTGTGCTTTTCTGTGAGTTCTGTGGGAACCAACACACCCTTCACACACCACACCTCGCAGCTGGAAGCTCGCAACTCACAGCTATTTATTCGTGTACTTCCAACTCTCCTTCCGGATGTGTGATTACATAATCAGAAAGATCCTGTTTCGCGGTTAATCCCTGGCCGTAGATCACATCGCCTTGCTGGCGGATGGTAACAAATTGTTCGGTAAATATTTTTTGATCGGCTGGCTTCCAGAAAAGTTCTTCTGTGTTAAGCTGCTCGTTCTTGGCTACATTTTTTACTTCCACTTTGCCACGCCCGCGCCACTGATCCTGCTCTTTAAAGTAATACGCATGATTCGCTTTTAAGGTAGATTCCAGCTTGCCGAATATATCGTAGAACTCCAGGTATATACCTTTCGGAAATTCACGGTCGCCATTTTGAAATTCATATACCAGGTCAGCCAGCATCTTTACTTTTACGCGATCATTCTCTGTATAGAACATTTCCATTTTTTCCACTTCGCGCAGTGGACCTTTATATTCCACGGGTTCTTTTATTTCCTGTTTTCCGCAGGCAAAGGCAATGAGAGGAATTGCGAATAGTAAATATCGTTTCATAAACAAAATTGAAAAGGCCACAGGATCAACTATGGCCTTTGTTCATTCTATGATCATCGATCGGGCGTCAGTCAAACTTGCGCTTAATAAACCACTGATCGTTAAAGGTTATTCCAAAGTATATCTTCAGGTAATTCTCCTCAAGGATATTCTGCTCCTTGTTTCCGCGCTTCCCTACTTTACAGGCGAGATTCAGGTTGGAACGACCGGCCGGTAATGAAAGTCCAAAATTAATGCCATAGTCCTTCACGCTGTTGCCATTGGCCAGAAAAGGATATTGTTCCACACTTGCCCCGATGCGATAGGTAAGTCGTTTCAGGTAGCTGCCCAGGGCTAACGGATCGGGAGTAATTTCGCCTCCCAGCGCTGCACGCCATGATTTCTGCAATCCATTATCATCATTATTTATACTGGAGAAATTAGACCAGTTCTGATAAGCAAATTCGGTTGATACCGACCACTTCAAGCCACGGCTCAGGGCAAACCCAAGCGTGAGTGATCCGGGTACCGTAATCTGCCCGTGAACATTGTTCAGCTCTGTTGATTCGATGGTATCGCCTGCAACGGTGGTGCGATAAAATTTATCTGTGCGCTTTGCATTCAAATTGGTTTTGAGATCATATACTGCACCGATGCTAAAGCGATAATTTTTTCCCCAGAGCGAATCGCGACTGAAAGAGTAGCCTACACCAAAATTGAAATCGTGGATGGATGATTTTTCTGAAATAGCAATTACATACGGAATCTGATCGGTTTGATTCAATTGATTGGAGTATACATTCTCAATCGGGCCAAATAAATAAGTTGCTTTAAGACCTACGCTCATCTCTTTGTTGATGCGCACACCGTTAGACCAGTATAGTTGCGTTAACCCGCCCGATCCGTATTCACGAAATTCGGCTGTCATCGATTCACCATTCGGAAGTGGTATAGTCTTCGGGTTAATGTATTCATAATCAACATTCGTATAGGGCATCAACCCTATGGAAGTAGTCCACTTATTTACTTTTATGGGAAAAGCCGTTACCAGGTAGCTCATGTTGCCGCCTGTGTTTTTGTCCTTTCCTTCCTTGCTGCGAAGTGTTCTTCGCTCACCTACCAGGCCAGCTTCAAATACGGTGAGGCTATTGAACACCAGCAAGGCCGGGTTCTGATTGTTGAGGTACCAGTACTGTGGTTGTGCTACACCGGTGCCTCCCATACCCTGGTTATGGATCAGGGCATTTCCATACGGATCACCAATACCGAAAGTAGTGAACGGAGATCGCGCGGCCTGACCCTGAACTTCTTTTGTTGCTATGACAACGAGACATAGTAAAAAAATCTTTTTAACGACTGACATTATATAATAAAATGCTGTTTAACCCGCTGAGTACCAGTTCAGGGACCGCAAATATGGCCGCTTTCAGCCTGTTTTCAAAAAATGCGGTATCGCCCCCACACAAAATCACCTTCAAACCGCAGAAATTCTCTGAATATCTGCGAATAATCCCATCAATTTCTTCTGTCAAACCATGTATAGCACCACTCTGCATGCACGTCTCTGTGCTGTTGCCGGTGAGTGGAGGATTCTCCGTTGCATGCACCAAAGGCAGTCGTGCTGTAAAAGTATGCATCGCCTCAAAGCGCATCTTCAGTCCGGGAGAAATGCTGCCACCGAGGTAGCGCCCTTCACTGTCCAGGAAATCATAAGTTATACACGTGCCTGCATCAATCACCAGGCAGTTGGTTGCCGGGTACAGCTGCTGTGCTCCACAGATTCCTGCAATTCTGTCAACACCCAATGTTTGTGGAGTGGCATATAAATTCTGAACAGGCAGTGGTAACGTGTGGTGAAGAATAAATTTTTTCTTCGCTGTAGTCCACTCCGCCACCGTGCGTGCTTCAGTGTTTACTGAACTTATGATGAAGTGATCGGCCTGAAAGTTTTGGAGAAAGCTTTTCAATTCATCTTCTTTTCGGAAGACAATTTTTTCCTTCAGCAACAGGTGATCAAAAATACCTACCTTGGCAGACGAGTTTCCGTAATCGACAACTATATTCATGAAACGCATTACGTTAATAGTTAATCGTTACGCTATCGGTTAAGGTCACTCACAAAAGTCACGTGAACAGATAACGTATACGATGCTCAAAAATATGGATTCAAAGAACAACTATAAAGTTATCGGATTAATGTCGGGTACTTCACTCGATGGATTAGATATCGCTTATTGTCAGTTCAACAGAAAAGATAAAGGCTGGAGTTACTCGATCAATAAGGCAACAACATTAAAATATCCGGTAGCGTGGATCAACAAATTATCATCAGCACAAAATCTAAGCGGTGAAGAATTGATTGCGTTGGATGTTGCCTATGGTAAATTTCTGGGCAAGGCTTGTGCAGATTTTATACGCAGGCATTCTTTGAAAGCAGACTTTATTGCATCGCACGGTCATACCATCTTTCATCAGCCGCAGCGCAGCTTTACGTATCAGTTGGGCAGTGGCCAGGCGTTGCATGTGGCCAGTGGCCTGCCCGTTGTGTACGACTTCAGAAGCCTTGATGTGTTGCTGGGTGGAGAAGGTGCTCCGCTGGTGCCGGCTGGCGATAAATTTCTTTTCAGTGAATATGATGTGTGCCTCAACCTGGGAGGCATAGCAAATCTTTCGATGGATGCTAAAGGAAAAAGAATCGCCTACGATGTGTGCTTCATGAATATGGGCTTGAATTACCTGGCTGCAAAGGCAGGAAAGGAGTTTGATGTGAACGGAACAATGGCACAAGACGGAGAAGTGAATAACGCACTATGGAAAGCGCTGGCAAAAATATATAGTGGCCTCCGTAAAAAACGCCCGTCATTAGGACGTGAGCTATTTGAAAAGCAGATAAAATCTCTGCTCGATGACGAGTCGATATCGCTGAATGACAGACTGCGTACGTTCACAGAATCATCAGCGGCAGAAATAGCGAGTGTTATTCTATCCTCAAAAGAAAAAGCGAAAGTGTTGTGCACCGGCGGAGGTGCTTTGAATTCATTTTTCATTTTGCGATTGCTGGAGCTATGTGGCGATCATGCAACGCTCATCATTCCCGAAGAAGAGATCGTAAAGTTTAAAGAAGCTATGGTCTTTGCATTTCTCGGAGTACTGCGCGTACGCAACGAAGTAAATTGCCTGCAAAGCGTTACCCACGCCACCCGCAACAGCTCATCGGGCATAACCATAGGTTTTTAAGTATATATTTTATCTTCTGAAATTTTCCAATCTTCTAATTTTATAATTTTCCGATCTTTTAGTTATCGTATGAAAGAACTGCTTCACAAATTTGAGAATAAGCGCCCCGAAGTTGTATTTGAGTGGAAAGACAGTGAGACCGAAGCAGAAGGCTGGGTGGTGATCAACTCGTTGCGGGGAGGCGCTGCCGGTGGAGGAACACGCATGCGCAAAGGGTTGGATAAACGTGAAGTAGAATCGCTGGCCAAAACGATGGAAGTGAAATTTACAGTTTCAGGTCCGCCTATAGGAGGTGCGAAGTCAGGTATAAATTTCGATCCGGCGGATCCTCGTAAAGCCGGCGTGCTGCAACGATGGTACGCGGCCGTGATGCCCTTGCTGAAATATTACTACGGCACCGGCGGCGATCTGAATGTAGATGAGATACATGAAGTTATACCCATTACCGAAGATGTAGGTATATGGCACCCGCAGGAAGGTGTATTTACCGGCCACTATAAGCCAACCGAAGCACAGAAAGTAAACCGCATCGGCCAGTTACGACAAGGCGTGGTAAAAGTGATTGAAGATGAACAGTTCTCACCATCATTAAAAAAGAAATATACTGTTGCAGACATGTGTACCGGGTACGGTGTGGCACAGGCAGTAAAACATTACTATACTTTGTGGGGTGGTACCATTACCGGCAAGCGTGCGGTTGTGCAAGGTTGGGGCAACGTAGGCGCTGCCGCAGGATTTTACCTGGCACAACTGGGTGTAAAGATTGTAGGCATCATCAGTCATGAAGGAGGCGTGATTAACCAGGCAGGTTTCTCACTTGAAGAGATCACACAGTTAGTTATAAATCGACAAGGAAATAAACTCGTTTCACCGGATATACTTCCGTTTGATATTGTGCAGCAAAAAATATGGGATCTCGATTTTGAGATATTTATACCGGCAGCCGCTTCGCGACTGATTACCAAAGAACAAGTCGATAGAATGTCATCGTCATTGGAGGTAATTTCCTGTGGCGCAAACGTACCCTTTGCTGACCCGGAAATCTTTTTTGGTCCCACAGGTCTCTATGCCGATCAAAAATTTTCGGTAATCCCTGACTTCATTGCCAACTGCGGTATGGCACGTGTGTTTGCTTACTTTATGGAGAGTGAAGTAAAGATGGATGATGCTTCCATTTTTGAAGATATATCGCTGACTATAAAACGCGCCCTGACCCGAACGCACAGCGTGCACAACCAGAAAACCGGTATAGCACAGGCATCCTTCGAAACAGCTTTACAGGAATTGGTTCGCTAACGAACTTACCCAACAACCTCTAGCAACTTATGGCTAGCAGCTCGCAGCTAATTTAGTCAAGCGGAGTATTGTGGTCCGGATTCAAAAGTTCGAGGTCCACAAGCTCCGGCAGCGTGCGATTCATTTTTATGATGCGTACTTTATAAGACTCTAATTCGAAAGTAGCGCCTTCGCGCATCTCCTGGGGTTTGTGCAGCAGCAGCAATCCCGCAAGGGTATCGTATTCTTCAGAATCAGGGAAAGGAACTTCCAGTACTTTATTGATATCGTGAATGGAAGATGTAGCAATAACGTGATAAGTGTTATCCGTGAGCGTTACAATCTGTGCTTCGTGGTCGTGCTCATCTTGTATCTCCCCTACAAGCTCTTCGAGTATATCTTCGAGTGTAACAATACCAATGGTGCCGCCATATTCGCTGATCACAATAGCCATCTGTACTTTCTTCTTTTGAAAGTCGCGCAGCAGATGATCGATCGGCTTATTCTCCGTTACAAAATAGGGCTGGTGTACAATCTCCACCAACGACTTGTTGGTCTTGTTGATGTAGTGATGTACTATATCTTTCGAGTGAACAACACCTTTTATTTCATCGAGGTTATTTTCGAATACCGGGTAGCGCGAGTATCCTTCTTTCAATACAGTTTGTATGGCACTGTCGAGGTTGGCACTTGCATTGATCGCTGATATTTTGATGCGTGGCACCATTACCTGTTTCACAATGCGGTCGTCAAAATCAAATACATTTTGAATCAGCTCACGCTCATTGCTCTCAATAGCGCCACCTTCTTCGCTTTCGGCGATGATAAGTTTCAGTTCTTCTTCAGAGTGTATCTCTTCGTGCTCGGCTACAGGTTTAATACCCAATAGTTTCAGGATTATGTTGGCGAAGCCATTAAGTAATGCAATGAAAGGCTTGAATACGATATGAAAAATGCGAAGCGGAACAGATACCGCGAGCGTTGTAGAAGTAGGGTAGCGTATGGCCAGTGATTTAGGGGCGAGTTCGCCAAAAACAATATGCAATATGGTAAGCGTGGCAAACGCTATCGGTATTGCAATGCGATGCGCCAATGCCTCGGTAATGGTAAAGCCCAGGCCACTGATGGTATTGAGTATGATCTTGGAAACGACATCCTCGCCTACCCATCCCAAACCGAGGCTGGCCAGGGTTATACCAAGCTGAGTTGCGGCCAGAAAGCCATCCAGATTGTCGATAATGGTTTGTGCTGCCTTCTTGCGGGCGTTGCCAGCCTGCAGGGCAATTTGAGATGACCGGACTTTTACAATGGCGAATTCTGCTGCTACAAAAAAGCCATTCAGAAATACTAAAAACAGAGTTAGAAAAATGTCGAAAACCATTTACCGCAGTGCTGCTAAAAACTCAAAGTTAACGTATTGCCTTATTCCTCTCAGAACTATTTTAAAAAATGAGAAATTGGGGCGTTAAAGCGGCTTTTTTGTCGGAATTGAGGGGCTTGGCTAATACTTGAAGTAAAAATCACCGCTCTTCGCAGCAAGCCAAAGAGCGGTGACGGAATTTTATTTCAAGCCGAAAAGGCCTTCGTTCAAAAGATTCAAAGCCTTCTCCTTGTATTGCTTGTCAACCAATACAGTAACGTTATTCGGACTTCCTCCGCTGCAGATCATCCGCAACGGTATCTCCGAAAGGGCATTGAAGACTTTATTCTGAACACCTTTCTGTTCGGTGATTTTGTTACCAACAATACAGATGATGGTTTGATCTTTGTCCACTTCAATCGTTCCGAATTTTCTCAATTCGTTTTCGATGGCAGAAAGATGCGTGTTGTTGTCAATAGTAAGCGATACGGCAACTTCTGAGGTAGTTACCATATCGATCGAAGTTTTATAGTTCTCGAACACTTCAAATACTCTGCGGAGGAACCCATAGGCCATCAGCATACGTGACGATTTGATGTTGATGGCGGTGATGCCATCTTTCGCAGCAATCGCCTTGAACGAACCTTCGGTTCCTTTGTCGGTAATGATGGTTCCGAAAGCTTTTTCGTCCATCGTGTTTTTCAGACGTACCGGTACATTGTACTTCTGCGCCGGAACAATAGTAGAAGGGTGGAGGATCTTTGCGCCAAAATAGGCCAGCTCGGAAGCTTCATCGAAGGTAAGCTCAGATATAGGAACGGTTTTCTTTACAATACGCGGATCGTTATTGTGCATGCCGTCTATGTCTGTCCATATCTGGATCTCTTCAGCCCGTATAGCCGAACCGATAAGAGATGCTGTATAGTCGCTTCCGCCACGCTTGAGGTTGTCAATCTCATTGCGGTGGTTGCGGCATATATATCCTTGTGTAATAATGATGTCGATGTTGTTGAGAGAGCTCAGCAGCGGCTTGAGACGTTCAGAAATTTTTTCGAGCTCAGGCTCTTCATTTTCATCGATGGACATGAAATATAGCGCAGGCAGTAACCGTGCACTGATCTTACGCTCCTGTAAATGCTGATAGAATAACTCTGTAGAGAGCAGTTCGCCTTGTGCCAGCAGTTCGCGATAACTCTTGTTATCGAACTGTCCTGCTGCGAGCAGGCGAATGAGAATGAAAAAGCGGCTGACAATTTCCTGGCCGATGGCGAGGAATGCTTCACTGCCGTAGAGCTCTTTTATAAATGCCAGGTAATGTTTTTCCAGGTCTGAAATAACTTCTTCTGCTTTCGCTTTTTGTCCGGCCAGTAAATGATCTCCAATAGAAACCAACGCATTGGTTGTACCGGATAATGCTGATAGTACTACGATTTTCTTGCCGGGCGTACTCGTTACGAGGTCGGCAATTTTCTTCATACGTTCAGGCTTCCCCACCGAGGTGCCTCCGAATTTCATGATTAGCATAAGCGATGCATTTTTATAAAGCGGGCAAATATAAAAAGCGATTAAAAATAATGAACGATTACAACTCAACCTTTTGCAAACAATTGCTTCTTTTTCAATGCATTGCAAACTAATGTTAGTAGAAACACTATATATTTTAATGGTTATACAGGCAATGAAAAAGAAAAGCCCTCCGGAAACCAGAGGGCTCTAAACCAGTTACTATAATCTCAACAAGAATTACTTCTTGTCGTTCACTTCTTCGTACTCAACGTCTGATACGTTGTTGGATGCATTGCCATCGCTGGAAGCACCGGCTCCCGCACCAGGACCACCTTGTGGACCTGCACCGCCGGTTGACTGATACATTTCAGATGCAGCGGCCTGCCATGCAGCGTTCAATGTATTCATAGCAGTTTCTATACCTGCCAGGTCTTGTGCCTGATGTGCCTGCTTCAGATTTTCAAGGGCACTGTTTATAGCGCTCTTGTTGCTGTCAGAAAGTTTATCGCCGTATTCTTTCAGTTGCTTTTCAGTCTGGAAGATCAGCGAGTCTGCCTGGTTGATCTTTTCAGCGCGCTCTTTTACTTTCTTATCAGCGTCAGCATTCGCTTGTGCTTCCTGTTTCATTTTCTGGATCTCGGCATCTGTTAATCCAGAAGAAGCTTCAATACGGATTCTTTGTTCTTTGCCAGTACCTTTATCTTTAGCAGATACGTGCAGTATACCGTTGGCATCTATATCGAATGTAACTTCAATCTGCGGTATACCACGTGGTGCCGGTGGTATATCTGACAGGTGGAAGCGTCCGATTGTGCGGTTGTCTTTTGCCATCGGGCGTTCACCTTGCAGTACATGTATCTCTACAGAAGGCTGATTATCGGCAGCTGTTGAGAACACTTCTGATTTCTTCGAAGGAATGGTTGTGTTAGCTTCGATCAGCTTGGTCATTACACCACCCAAGGTTTCAATACCAAGTGACAGCGGAGTGACATCCAACAGCAATACGTCTTTCACTTCACCAGTCAACACACCACCCTGAATTGCTGCACCAACTGCAACCACTTCATCCGGGTTCACACCCTTCGATGGTTTCTTGCCGAAGAATTTTTCAACTTCTTCAACAATGCGAGGTATACGTGTAGAACCACCTACCAGAATTACTTCATCAATCTGTGATACGTTAACACCGGCATCTTCTACAGCCTTGCGGCAAGGCTCTAATGTTCTGCGCACCAGGTCATCTACCAGTTGCTCGAACTTGGAGCGTGTTAATTTCTTTACCAGGTGTTTAGGAACGCCATCTACGGAAGTGATATAAGGCAGGTTTACTTCTGTTTCAGATGAGCTTGATAATTCGATCTTCGCTTTTTCCGCAGCTTCTTTCAGACGTTGCAAAGCCATTGGATCTTTACGCAGATCCTGACCTTCTTCTTTCTGAAATTCTTCAGCCAGCCAGTTCATCACGCGCAAATCGAAATCATCACCACCCAGGTGCACATCACCGTTGGTGGATTTTACTTCGAATACACCATCACCTAATTCCAGAATCGATATATCGAATGTACCGCCACCGAGGTCGTACACTGCGATTTTCATGTCCTGATGCTTTTTGTCAAGACCGTATGCCAGTGCAGCAGCGGTAGGCTCGTTAATAATACGCTTCACATCAAGACCTGCAATCTGTCCGGCTTCTTTTGTTGCTTGACGCTCAGCATCATTGAAGTAAGCAGGAACTGTAATAACAGCTTCTGATACAGTTGTGCCCAGATAATCTTCAGCAGTGCTCTTCATTTTCTGAAGAATCATGGCAGAGATTTCCTGAGGAGTATACAGGCGGTCGCCAATGCGAACACGCACAGTGTTGTTATTGCCGGCTTCAACCTGATAAGATACCATTTTCTTTTCATCGGCTACATCATCAAACTTCTTACCCATGAAGCGCTTGATTGATTGTACCGTATTCTTCGGATTGGTAATAGCCTGACGCTTGGCAGGATCACCTACTTTGCGCTCACCCTTTCCGTTGTCGAGAAAGCCAACAATGGAAGGTGTGGTTCTGCGACCTTCGCTATTAGCAATCACCACCGGCTCGTTACCTTCCATTACGGCAACGCACGAGTTGGTGGTTCCTAAGTCTATTCCTATAATTTTTCCCATACTATTTGTGGTGTTTAGTTCAGTTACAACTTTATGTACAAGGCCCTATCTTCAAGGGTTATGCCAATAGAATTTTAATAACGTTTTGATGACAGATTGACAGCCCGAGTCAGATTTTATAAAGGTGTATCTGGTTATTGCGACCACTCCGTTGGCGTTCTGTCCCACCGGTGATTCTTGAGTTTCAGCCGAAGCGATTCTTCCAGGCGCTTACCATCGCTGGTGCCAATGTTGGCTTCTACATTTCGCACTTTACGCATGCCGGGGATGATGGTGTGCACATCGTCATTGCAAAGTATAAATCGAAGTGCCATCTCGGCCATCGTCATGCCTGCAGGAATCAACGGCTTTAACGCATCGGCATGATCGACACTGGCATGGAGGTTTTCAGGAACGAAGTAAGTAGAACGCCAGTCATCTTTCGGAAAAACAGTGTCTTTGGTAAGCATGCCGGTAAGCGTTCCTTCATCAAACGGCACGCGGGCGATTACACCAATATCAAGCTTGCGACACAATGGGAAAAGGTTGTCTTCAGGAGCCTGGTCGAAAATATTGTAGATCACTTGCACGGCATCGATCAATCCGGTTTGAAGCGTATTCAATACATTGTCGGGTTCCCAGCGATTAACGCTTATGCCGAAATATTTCACTTTGCCTTCGCGCTTCAATTTCTCGATGGCATTTTTCCATTCATCATGATTGGCCCAGCCATCTTCCCACACATGAAACTGCTGCAGGTCGATGCTGTCAACGTTCAAATTCTTTAAACTCTTTTCAGTATACTCAATGATGTGCGAAGCCGGGAAACATTCTTCCAACGTATACTCAGGCTTTGACGGCCATTTGAAATTTTTAGGTGGAATTTTGGTAGCGGCATATAATCTTTTGCCGGGGTGTTGCTTTATCACATCGCCCAGAATCTGTTCGCTCTTGCCAGCGCCATAGCCCCATGCTGTATCGAAGAAAGTACAGCCCAGTTCAATCGAGCGTGCCAGCGACTGATCTACTTCTTGCTTATCAGAGCCTGTCCATCCGGCCAGCCCCCACATGCCGTAGCCAATTTCGCTTACATTCCAGTTTGTTCTTCCAAATCGCCTGTATTGCATATCCAGTTATGTTATTGTGCGTTCACAAAAAGTTGATAGAGCGGCTCGTTGATATAGTAGTTCGCTGTTCCGAGTTTCTTCTTTACCAGTAATTTATCATCCGCAAGCTGATTGAGATAGTTGGCAGCTGTGATTCGACTCACATTCAGATCGTCCTGAAGAAATTCAATTTTTGTATAAGGATGTTTAAAAAGATTATTCAGAAGATCCTGACTGTAGAACTTGTAGTTGTTGCGGATGCGCTGTTTATACTGCATCATCAGCTCCTTTATATTTTGAATCAGCCGGATGCTCTCCAAAGAAGTTTTTTCTACTGCGTCCAGCATGAAGAGTACCCAGCTCTCCCAATCATTTTTATCGCGTATGCCTTGCAGATAGTTATAATATTCTGCCTTGTTTCGGTTAATATGCCGACTTAGGTATAAGATCGGAAACTGAAGCAGTTTTTTTTGTACCAGGTATAATATATTCAGAATCCTGCCAGTCCTACCGTTGCCATCATAGAAAGGGTGAATGCTTTCAAACTGAAAATGCATCACGGCCATCTTCACGAGCGGGTCTTCTGTGCTGAGCGTATCGTTATTGATGTATTGCTCCAGGTTGGCCATCAGCTCTACAATGGTATCGTAATGGTGTGGCGGTGTGTAGACCACTTCTCCGGTTCTGGCATTTTTGAGATTGGTGCCAGGCACTTTGCGATAACCAGCCTCATTCAATTCCATTGTTTTTTGAATCTCCAGAATGTGGTTGTTGGTTAGCAATCCATATTGGTTTACCAGAGCATAACCCTTCTTAAGCGCTGCCGCATAATTCTGCACTTCCTTTGCCGCGATGGTTTGAAGTCCCTCAAAGTTCAGCTCTGATTTGAACAGTTCGTCATCGGTAGTGATGATATTCTCAACGGCCGAGCTGTCTTTGGCTTCCTGTAGTGCCAGTGTACTGATCAGGATATTTTCATTCGGAATGGTGGAAGCAATGCCTTTGAACTCAGCGAGCGCACGATGAGCGTCTGCAAGCTTTTTCAGTACAGCCTTGCTTTCGATATCGAAGGGAGGAGGTAAGGGCCTTGGTTCCCAGGTCATTTGTAAAGAAATGTTAAAAAGCTTATCAAATGTAGCCAACTATGTAAAGATTTCTTGATTTTCTTTACAAAGCAAAATCCCTTTGATAAGGAAAAGCCTATTTTCTTACTTTTGCGACCGCAATTCGATTATCCGATACATTGGTAATGATTAATCTGTAACGAATAACGGATAACGCCTTCACAGCTATGAACCTCGAACAAGAGATATCCAAACGAAGAACCTTCGGAATTATAAGTCACCCGGATGCTGGTAAAACCACGCTTACCGAAAAGCTGCTGCTCTTTGGTGGTGCTATTCAGAAAGCCGGTGCTGTAAAGTCAAGTAAAATTAAAGACCATGCCCGCTCCGATTGGATGGAGATCGAGAAACAAAGAGGTATATCGGTGGCTACATCGGTAATGGGCTTTAACTATAAGGATGTAAAGATCAACCTGCTGGATACTCCCGGTCACCAGGATTTTGCTGAAGATACTTATCGCACACTTACGGCCGTAGATAGTGTAATCATGGTGATCGATTGTGTGAAAGGCGTTGAGATACAAACTGAAAAACTGATGGAAGTTTGCCGCATGCGCAACACGCCTGTGATCTGCTTCATCAACAAGCTCGACCGCGAAGGGCGCGATCCTTTTGAGTTGCTGGATGAGATCGAAGAAAAGCTTAATATAAAAGTACGTCCATTGAGCTGGCCCATTAGCATGGGAAAAACATTCAAGGGAGTATATAGCTTATACGAAAAGAGCCTTCATCTCTTTACACCCAGTAAAATAACGGTTGAAGAAGGAATTGAAATAACAGACATCAACAGCAATGTTGTTGATGACTATGTAGGGGAGACAAACGCCAAGCAACTGCGTGCCGATGTAGAATTGATTGAAGGTGTATACCCTGATTTTAATGTTGAAGATTACCTGGCAGGAAAAGTAGCGCCCGTATTCTTCGGCAGTGCTGTGAATAACTTTGGTGTGCAGGAATTGCTCGATACATTTATTCGTATA
This sequence comes from Ohtaekwangia sp., assembly GCF_036786105.1. Lineage (NCBI taxonomy): Bacteria > Pseudomonadati > Bacteroidota > Cytophagia > Cytophagales > Fulvivirgaceae > Ohtaekwangia > Ohtaekwangia sp. Next base: position 129,304 of record NZ_DAIQRQ010000006.1, on the reverse strand, counting down.
GCACCGCCTCCTGTGCCGCGCGAAACAACGGTACGCCTGGTGAAACCTGAAGAAAATAAATTCACGGGATTCATTTTCAAGATACACGCCAACATGGACCCCAAGCACCGTAACCGGATTGCGTTTCTGCGGATCTGCTCGGGTAAATTTGAGCGCGGCAGCAATTACCTTCATGTACGTCAGGATAAAGGTATACGCTTCTCGAATGCAACAGCCTTTATGGCACAAGATCGTGAAACGGTAGATGAGGCCTGGCCTGGCGATATCGTTGGTTTGTACGACACCGGAAACCTCAAGATTGGAGATACACTCACAACCGGAGAGAAGCTGATGTATACCGGTATACCAAGCTTCTCGCCCGAGATATTCAAGGAGGTGGTAAACATGGATGCCATGAAGACTAAACAACTTGAAAAAGGCCTGCTGCAGTTGATGGAAGAGGGCGTAGCGCAGTTGTTCACATACGAGCTGGGTAAAAAGAAAGCCGTGGGTGTTGTAGGCGCGCTTCAGTTCGAAGTAATTCAGTTTCGTTTGAAAAACGAGTATGGCGCATCGTGTCAGTTTGTGCCGCAGAATATATTTAAAGCGTGCTGGATCAGCAGCAAGGATCCGCAGAAGCTGGCGGAATTTATTGATTCGAAGCAGCGCCACATCGCCCGCGATAAAGACGACAAGCTGGTATTTATGGCAGAGTCGCGTGCATGGTTAAAAATGGTGCAGGACAATTTCCCGGATATAGAGTTTCATTTTACTTCTGAGTTTTAATCAGAAAGTGAAAATCTCTTTGAGATCAAATTTCAGATCGGGAAGCACGGAAGAAGAGACTTCTCCTTCCTTCACAAGGTATACATGGGGAGTGTCCGGATCGGCCTGATCGTGCTTGTATATTTCAAGTGTGTGATTGGCCGGGTCAACGATCCAGTACTCGCGAACGCCAATTTGCTGGTATACTTTCTTCTTCCGATTTCGATCGGTAAAAATGTTGGTGGGAGAGATGATCTCAACGATCAGGTCGGGCACGCCTTCTATACCTCTTTTGGTAATGATGCTTTTCTTCTCGGCAGAGATATATACCAGGCCTGGTTGAAATACGTTTTTGCGATCGATATATAAGTCAATGGGAGAGAAGAATGCCTTTCCGCCTGTTTTCTTTACTTCAGCTTTCAAAAAATCATTAAGATTACTGGCCACATCCTGATGATGCGGCGATGGTGATGGCGATATAACGAGTTCTCCTTTGATTAGCTCACAAGGGGTATTAGATTCTTCCAACTGCAGAAAGTCGTCAACCGTCCATTCGCGGCTTCGATCGATCGTTAATGTTTTTACATCCATCGGAAAAAATCTTTTATAAATATACCAACTTTTCAGAAGTTTGACCTGATTCATTGCCATGGCCAAAACAGAACCTTTTAGCGTAATCTTTGAAGATAATCACCTGCTGGTTGTCAATAAATCAAGCGGTGTATTGGTGCAGGGCGATGTTACCGGAGATATACCGTTGGTAGAGCTTTGCAAAGAGTACATCAAACAAAAATATAATAAGCCCGGAGCCGTCTTTTTAGGTGTGGTGCATCGTCTGGATCGGCCTGTAAGTGGTGTGGTGGTGCTGGCCCGTACATCCAAATCGCTGGAGCGCATGAATGCGTTGTTCCGGGAGAAAGAAACAACGAAAACATACTATGCTATTGTATCGGCAAAGCCGCCAAAGACTGAAGACACACTGGTGCATTGGTTGCTGAAGGACGAAAAGAAGAATAAAACAACAGCCTTCAAAAAAGAAACGATGGGAGCGCTTCGGTCGGAGCTTCGTTACAAAGTGCTTGCATCTGCACCCGGATGTTATTTGTTACAGGTTAATCCCGTAACAGGCAGGCCGCACCAGATACGGGTGCAGCTCGCAAGTATTGGTTGCGTGATTTGTGGTGACATAAAATATGGTGACGATCAACCAACGGATAACGGAAGTATTTATCTTCATGCCCGGAGGCTTTCATTTATTCACCCGGTAAAAAAAGAAATGGTGATGTTTGAAGCTCCCGTTCCCGATATGGGGTTGTGGAAATATTTCCCTGAAACCAATATATAGTTATGGCGAATACTTCTTGGATGGAGCGACTCAAGCAGCGATGGAAGCTGGGCAGTATTAGCCAGGTATTCGTTGTACTTGTAGTATTTGCCTGCACCGGATTCACGGTATTGTTTATAAAAAAACCAATTTTGGGTTTCCTTGCCGGAGAAAACGGCAACACAACGTTTGCATCTGTACTATACTATATATTTATTCTTCCGCTATATAACATCATTCTGTTGGCGTATGGTTTTCTTCTAGGGCAGTTCACATTTTTTTGGGAATTCGAAAAGCGCTCCGTTGGCAGGATTATTTCTGCTTTTCGAAGGACAAAAAAATAGTGGTTTATGAGAAATATTCTATTGCTGACAGGAGCAGTCCTGGTGATGTCGGCATGCTCTTCTCCCAGGTATACCTATAATTTTGATTATTACGATTATAACAGCGGTCGCAATCATAGCAAAGCGCAGAAGACAAAGTTTACAGATGATGCTAACCCTTTTATACTGGAAGAGCGGATGCTCGTGGCAAGTGCTTCTCCGGTAATATTAACCAAAGAAGATTTACCTGCCGAGGAAACAAAGAACACGCATGCTGCCAAAGCCACGAAAACAGAAAAAACGAAAACAGTAAAAGTAAAAACAGCCGAGGCCGCTTTGGCAGAAAAGAAGATAACTGCGGCTGAGAAAGAACACGCTGCATTGCTGGCAAAAAAATACAGGGAGCTCTCTAGATCACAGCGTAAAGAATTTCGTCAGGAGTTCAAAAAGCAGATTAAACAATACCTGGTGGCCAAACGAAACCGCGATCATGTGGCGGCTGCCAACGCAACGGGCGGCCTGGACTACGATCTGAAGATGGCCATTATTTTTGGAGCGGTGGGATTGACGCTGTCGTTGTTTGGAGGAATTAACGAAGCCTTCTGGATATTAGGCGTTATCGCCATAGTAGTTGGCGTGGTATTCCTCGTAAAATGGCTCGTGAGGCAATAATACAGAACACACCACTAAACTATATATATAAATAAACCCCGGGTTTTATGCCTGGGGTTTATCATGTTTAAGTTGTTTATCGTTTATGCTGCTATACCATCGGCCAGCAGGATAACCTTGTTCTTGAGTACTTCTACCACGCCTCCGGTAACCGTAATCTGGCGGGCGCCATCTTTACCCTTATATTCAACAATTCCTTCTTTCAACAAACTGATAAGGGGAGCATGATGATCCATTACCTGGAAGGAACCGTCAGCACCGGGAAAGGTGGCTATCGTTACATCGCCTTCAAATACTTTTTTCTCCGGTGTTAATATTTCGAGATGCATAATCTTTGATTGTAAGATTGTAAGATTAGAAAATTGAAAGATTAAAAAGACCGACAAATATTGTAATCTTCTAATCTTCCAATCTTTCAATAAGTCCTAGCCTTTTGCTTCAGCTAACATCTTCTCGCCTTTTTCAACGGCTTGTTCGATGCTACCAACAAGGTTGAACGCCATTTCGGGGAGGTGATCGTATTGACCATCCATGATCGCGTTAAAGCCTTTGATGGTGTCTTTGATATCTACCAGCACACCTTTCAAACCAGTGAAAGCTTCTGCTACGTGGAATGGTTGCGACAGGAAGCGCTGCACACGTCTTGCACGGTGTACTACCTGCTTGTCTTCGTCAGACAATTCGTCCATACCGAGGATCGCGATGATGTCTTGCAATTCTTTGTAACGCTGCAGAATGTTCTTTACACGCTGTGCGCAGTTATAGTGCTCTTCACCTACAATCTCCGGACGGAGGATGCGGGATGTAGAATCCAAAGGATCCACAGCAGGATAGATACCGAGCTCAGATATTTTACGGCTCAATACGGTTGTTGCATCCAAGTGGGCGAATGTTGTAGCAGGAGCAGGGTCAGTCAAGTCATCGGCAGGAACGTATACCGCCTGCACCGATGTGATAGAACCGTTTTTAGTAGAAGTAATGCGCTCTTGCATGGCACCCATTTCAGTTGCCAGCGTAGGCTGATAGCCCACGGCAGAAGGCATACGACCCAAGAGAGCCGATACTTCAGAACCTGCTTGTGTAAAGCGGAAGATATTATCTACGAAGAAGAGAATGTCGCGGCCTTTTCCTTTGCCATCACCATCGCGGAAGTATTCTGCAACGGTAAGACCAGACAACGCCACACGGGCACGTGCTCCGGGAGGTTCGTTCATCTGTCCGAACACGAAGGTTGCTTTTGAGTCAGCCAGTTTTTGGTCGTCTACTTTAGAAAGATCCCATCCGCCAGCGTGAAGTGATTTCAGGAACTCTTCACCGTAATTTACGATACCTGCTTCGATCATCTCGCGCAACAGGTCATTTCCTTCACGTGTTCTTTCACCCACACCCGCAAACACAGAAAGACCAGAATATGCTTTCGCGATGTTATTGATCAGTTCCTGGATCAATACGGTTTTACCCACACCGGCACCACCGAACAATCCGATCTTACCACCTTTTGCATACGGTTCGATCAGGTCAATTACTTTAATACCGGTAAAAAGAACTTCTGTGGAAGTTGAAAGATCTTCAAAAAGAGGAGCCGGGCGGTGAATAGGAAGTGCCTGGTCGCCTTTAGGTTGTTTAATACCGTCAATGGCTTCACCCACTACGTTGAAAAGACGTCCTTTGATATCCTCACCGATCGGCATTTTGATAGGCGATCCGGTGTCTGTAACCTTCATACCCCGTACCAGGCCTTCAGTACCTTCCATCGAGATGGTACGAACACGGTCTTCGCCAAGGTGCTGCTGGCATTCCAGAATTACTTTGGTGCCATCTGCTTTTGTTACTTCGAGTGAATCTAGGATGTTGGGTAACTTAGCACCTTCGCCATCAAAGGCTACGTCTACTACAGGGCCAATTACCTGGGTGATCTTTCCAATATTTGCCATTGTCTGTTGTTTTATAAATCAGGGTTCTGAAATCGACCGCAAAAGTAGGCAGTAACAGATGAAGAACAAAGGCCCCGGAACTAATTCTTAAGCTAATTATAAGGTTCTTCAGCGTGCCTTGGCACAACTCAATTCAGCAGGAAAAAACCGCGTTTGTAAGCCATCAGGCAGCATTGAGCACAATGCGGAAAGTAGTGCCCTGATTCTCTTCAGAAGATTTTACGAAAATTTTGCCGTTGTGGTATGTTTCGATAATTCGTTTGGCCAGCGTGAGTCCCAAGCCCCAGCCTCGTTTCTTCGTAGTAAAACCTGCCCGGAAAACCGAATCGATCTTGGAGCGCGGAATGCCTTTGCCGGTATCCGAAACATCGATGAAAACTTTTCCTTCGTTGCCGCGCAGAATCTTTATGGCAATGGTGCCGGTGCTGCCCATAGCGTCTACCGAATTTTTGCTGAGATTCTCGATCACCCACTCAAAAAGCGGAGCATGCACGTTGGCGTAAATGTTATCCGACAAGGTGAATACTTCCATACGGATTTTGGACGAAACCCGCGGCCGCAGATAATTCACAACGTTGTGGATAAGGGTTACTACGTTCTCTTTCTTGAGCGTTGGTGTCGACCCAATGCTCGAGAAACGCTCGGTAACAATGCGAAGCTTTTGAATATCTTTTTCAAGTTCTTCCACAACACCTTTCTCCTGCATGTCGGAATCTTCGCGGATCACCTCCATCCACGCCATAAGCGATGATATAGGCGTGCCAAGCTGATGGGCGGTTTCTTTGGCAAGCCCTACCCATACGCGGTTCTGCTCGGCCATCTTCGAATAATTGAATGCCAGGAAGGATATGAAACCAAACAGCGCAATAACGGAAAGCTGTATATACGGATAAGCAATGAGCTGCTTGAGGAGAAATGAATTTTTATAGTAGATAAACTGCGTGCCGAATACCTCACCTGTCTGCGGGTCGCGCAAGGTAACGGTGATGGGTTCGTATGTCTCTTTCATCACCGTCATTTCGCTCCGTAGAAACTCTTCCTTTCTTTTTTGCGGCCACGATTCGAGTATATCCAGATTTCGATACGACAATACTTTGCCGTGGGCATCGGCCTGAATGATGGGAATGGAATTATTTTGAAACAGGATTTCCTGCGCTATAAAATTTACATCGCCATAGGTGTCTTCTTCGTTGGCGGTATATTCAATGGCTTTTGCGTAGAGCTGAACCTGTTGCCGCTCGCGGCCTTTCAGCTGGTCTACCAGTATTTTGGTATAGTAGATAGATCCTGTGCTGATTAATATCGATACGATTAGTACAACCCATTTTACAGCGGTGTTGCTTTGATAAAAACCGAGACCTGGTATGGAAGTCTTCTTGCTCATTCGTGTCGTGAAAAGTAAATAAAAAACCAGATGTATGCCTACACCTGGTTTATAATACTACGAAAGTCTGAATGCTAGTTCTTCATCATAAACCACTTTGCCAATACTTTGTAATTCACTTTGGTGCCGTGCATCAGGATGCCTACGCGGTAAATGCGGCCTGCGATCCAGGTGGTGAAAATAAAACCACCAATCAAAAGTAATTGCGAAAGGATAAGTTGCCATGGAGGTACACCAAAACCGATACGCCCCATCATGGCAATAGGAGAGGTAAATGGAATAATGGAAAGCCACACACTGATAGGTCCCTGCGGATCTTTTAGTATGAACATGAACAAGCTCATGTACGAAATCAACATTGGAATGGTGATGGGGAACATGAACTGTTGTGCTTCTGCCGGACTATCCACTGCAGAGCCAACGGCAGCAAACAGCGCACCGTATAACAGGTAGCCCCCCAGGAAGTAGAAGATAAAGCAGGAACCGATATACATCCACGGTAAAGACATGAATTGCTCCAGGTTCTGCGAAAGCTTCGAGGTGGCTGCCGCCTGTTGTGCGGCCACTTCTGCAGATATCTGCTGCATGGCCTGTTGTTGTGGAGGATCGACACCTAGTGCACCTAAAACACCGAAGGTTAACGTAGTCATCAATACGATCCAGATGAGAAACTGCAATAATCCTACCGATGCCAGACCAATAATCTTGCCCATCATCAATTGAAAAGGTTTAACAGACGATACGATAACCTCTACTACCTTGCTGGTTTTCTCTTCAATGATACCCTGCATGATCTGGGCACCGTAAATGAAGATAAACATATACATGAGGATACCTGCGGCCATGCCTATACCGGCAAGAATAAAAGAGTCGCTCGACTTTTCTTCCGTACCGCTTACGGTATTGATCGTTACTTCTGTTTTGAGGTCATCCAGCAACTTCTGGTCTATCTTTAATGCTTGCATTTTTAAATCCCGCAGTTGCGTTTCAAACATGCGCTCAATGCTGGAAATATCATCTATACTTGGCGATATTTTAGTGTATAGCGTGATGCCTTGTGGCTTCTCGGGTGTTATTGCCGGTATATATAAAAAGCCAAAATCATCAGTGGCTTTATACGCTGTTTTGCCTTCTGTGAGCGTTCCGTGAAATTCTTTAAATATATACTTTGATGAGTCTGGCTTGAAGAGCTTTGATTCATCGATGTAGTGTATAACTTCTTTCTGCCTGTTCTTTTCCTGCTCCTTGGCTATATATACAAGTAAGGCAATGATGGCCGGGAAGATGAGCGGAATAAGAATGGTGGCAATCAGGAACGATTTCTTCTGCACGCGGTTCAGAAACTCGCGTTGAACAATAAGCCATATCTTATTCATCGGAACCTCCTTTTACTAACGTGATAAATATCTCACTCATGGTGGGTACTTTTTCGGAGAAGCTGTGTACTTCGGTAATGTCGGTAAGATCGCGGATCAATTTATTCGGGCTTGTTGCCGGATTTACTTTAATCAGTGATTTAAAGTATGTGTCTTCCAGATTTTTCTGTTCCAGTAATTCGTATGGTCCGGATAATGTAAATATACCTTTGTGCTCCACCACGTATGTGTTGCTGCGATACGCTTCTTTCACTTGTTTCTTGGAGCCTTCCAGAATCTTTTTTGAGTTATTGATCAACGCTATATGATCGCAGAGATCTTCTACCGTTTCCATGCGGTGCGTTGAGAAAATAATAGTACAGCCTTTTTGCTTTAGCTCGTGAATTTCGTTGGTGATGAGTTGAGCATTTACCGGATCGAAACCAGAGAAGGGTTCGTCCAGAATGATGAGGCGTGGTTCATGCATCACCGTGCTGATGAACTGAATCTTCTGCGCCATGCCTTTGCTCAGATCTTCTACTTTCTTGTTCCACCAGTCCATGATATCAAACTTCTTGATCCACTCTTTACTTTTTGCTACGGCATCTTTACGGCTAAGGCCTTTTAGTTGTGCGAAGTATGTAAGCTGCTCACCTACTTTCAGTTTTTTATAGAGGCCCCGCTCTTCGGGTAAATACCCGATTGTGCCCACGTGCCGGGTCTGAAGCTTTTCTCCAAACAGCGTAATGTCTCCACTGTCGGCAGTAATGATTTGGTTGATGATGCGGATGAGGGTTGTTTTACCTGCTCCGTTGGGTCCGAGCAATCCAAATATAGTTTGCTGCGGAATGGTGATGCTCACCTGATCAAGCGCTACATGGTTGGTATAACGCTTGGTCACATTGTTGGCGATTAATGCTTCCACGAATAGAGGTTAGTTTGATACCACGAGTTAGTATCAATACTCGTAAAAGAATTACTGGAAGCGAACGAAATCTTTGAAAATCTTTGATGGCGCACCGCTAAGTACCGGGTGCTATTATGGCTGGTTGCCCTCTTTAAAAATGATGTTGCCCATCGATACATCCAGATCGAAGGTTAATAACGTAGTGCCTTTCGGATCTTTGTTATAGGCCGCATTGGCAAAGGTGCCATCACTGATCTTGGTAAGGCTGGAAGGTACTTTTACACTGCACAACCAGGAATCGTGAATTTTTACCAGTACAGGAGTTTCTTTCTGTGGAAGAATGATTACGAGATTGCCTGCACCTACACTACCCTTGATACGGTTTCTTACAAGTGGTTTATTGCTGAAATCCAACGTCATATTACCGAAGCCTACATCGGCTAATACGAAGCGGGTGCGCGATAAATTCAGGTTCCTGACATTTACAGAGCCCAGGTCAACCTTCACGGAGAAGGTATCCATATCGATCTGGTTTTCGAGCGAGGATGTATAGCCAACGTTTACATTGGCACTGCCGGAATTAATTTTTAGCTTTTTAATAGCAAGACCGGAAAGATCTACATTGGCGTTTCCCACACCATAGTTCAACTCCAGGAAATACGGTTTCATGTCGGTGAGGTACATCTTCCAGAGTTTGTCGTCTGACGTCTTTTCGGCAGAACCAAAAAAGTTGGCTGAAATAGACTGACCTAAGGTTTCCGATTGATTTTCTTCGAGGTTAAGAAGTACTTCGCAGGTTTTACCTTTTACTTCTTTACGGAAATTATGGGCGTATGAAGTTTCTGTCTGATTACTGAAAACGTTTAGAATCTCAGGATTCTGACTCGGTTTTATATAGCAATTGCCACTATTGGCTTTGAGACTAAGCCTGATATTTTCGCACGACTGGGTATCTTCCACGGTGAATTGCTTCTTGATCTGTCCGCACACGATCCCTGCCAGGGCAATTCCGCAACATGTTAACCATATCTTCTTATGCATGCTGAATAATTACGGCCTCATGATCCGTAGGTTACATGGTGTAAGGTTAAACTCTATTTTAAACAAAAAATCCCCGCTTTAGCGTAATATCTAAAACGGGGATTAGGAAGAAATGGATTACTTTTTTAATTAAAATATTCCTTCATGCGCTCAAAAAAGCCTTTTTCGCCGGCTTCCGGATGTGGTTGGAAATTAGGAGATTCGCGCAGGCTCTCCAGCTTAGCTCTTTCTTCTGATGTCAGTTTTTTAGGTGTCCAGACGTTTACGTAGATCAGTTGATCGCCTGTTTCATAGCCATTTACGTCTTTTAAGCCTTTTCCGCGCAGGCGGAGGATTTTTCCACTCTGTGTGCCCGGGTCGATCTTGATCTTGACCTTGCCGTTTACCGATGGAACTTCTACGGAAGTACCCAAAGCGGCATCAATCACACTTATATATAACTCGAAAATCAGGTTGTTGCCATCGCGCTTAAGCTGCTTGTCTTCCTGCTCTTCAATCAGAATGAGCAGATCACCCGCAACACCGCCCGGAGCTTCATTACCCTTGCCCGACATGGCTAGTTGCATGCCTTCGCCAACGCCGGCAGGAATTTTTACGCTCAATATTTCTTCTTTGGACACCAGGCCCGAGCTGTCTACACCAGCCGGCCGCTTGTCAATAATCTGACCGGAGCCATCGCAGTTTGAACAGGTAGTTGCCGATACCATTTGGCCCAGCATGGTGTTTACTACCTTTTTTAACTGGCCTGTGCCGTGGCAGGTAGGACACGTTTTGAAGGTTACGCCTTCTGCCCGTACCAAACGGTTTACTTTTATTTTCTTCTCAACACCGTTGGCAATCTCATCAAGCGAAAGCTTCAGTTTGATGCGAAGGTTCGTGCCTTTACGTTGGCGCCTTCCTCCGGAACTACCTCCGCCACCAAAGAAACTGTCAAACGGACTTCCGCCTCCAAAAATATCTCCAAACTGACTGAAGATATCTTCCATATTCATATTGTGTCCGCCAAAACCACCGTTGCCCGGCATGGAATGTCCGTAACGATCGTACTTCGCTCGTTTGTCGGCATCACTCAATACTTCGTAGGCTTCTGCAGCTTCCTTAAATTTTTCTTCCGCCTCCTTGTTGCCCGGGTTTTTATCAGGGTGGAATTGGATAGCAACTTTACGGTAAGCTTTCTTGATCTCCTCTTGTGTTGCTCCCTTGCTTACGCCTAGTATTTCGTAAAAATCTCTTTTGGTAGACATTGTGTTAGTATTGTTGAAAGTGTAACGTGCCGAAGCCGTATCAATAGGTTTAGCTTCCTACTACTACTTTGGCAAAACGGATCACTTTATCGTTCAGTAAATATCCTTTTTCGACTACATCTACGATCTTGCCTTTCAGCTTTTCTTCCGGTGCCGGAATTTGAGTAATGGCCTCGTGCAAGTCGGGGTTAAATTCGCTGCCGGCTCCTGCTTCCATTACTTTTACACCATATTGGTCAAGTGTCTTTTTAAACTTGGTATAGATCAAAAAGAATCCTTCCATATCTTTTGATTCTGTTCCTTTGAAAGACTTTTCTGCTCTTTCAAAATCATCAGCTACCGGGAGCAGTGCTTTGATAAGCTGTTCATTGGCCGATTGTATCAGTTCCAGTTTTTCCTTGGATGTTCTGCGTCTGAAATTTTCAAACTCGGAATACAACCGCAGGTATTTATCTTTTTGTTCGGCCAACTCACTCTGAACCTTCGCCAGTTCTGCCTGGTTGTCGCCTTCTTTTGCGTCAGGCTTCACCTCTGCAGCTTCATTGGCAGGCACATTGTCAGTCACCGCTTCGTTGTTTTCTGAAAGTATCTCTTCGTTTTGATTCATAGCCATTCTTTACCTTTTGGTTCTGAAATTTTTAAAACTGGTTAGGTCAGGGCGCAAAGGTCAACAATTTTGCCAAAGACATTTTAATGCCAAACTGACATTTTGGGAAATGCCGATGCGTGGTTCTTATTGTTATCAGTGCAGGTGCCTCCAGATCAGATCTTTTAGCTCTACAATGCCCTGGTTGGTGATGGAAGAGATGAAGATGGTTGGCAGATCGGTAGGCAATTCGCGTTTCATCTCTGTTTTCAATTCATCATCCAGCATATCGGATTTTGAGATTGCAAGTAATCTTTTTTTATCGAGCAATTCGGGATTGTACTGATTCAACTCGTTCAGTAGAATGTCGTACTCGGCTTTGATATCGCGCGAATCGGCAGGGATTAAAAACAGCAGTAACGAGTTACGTTCAATGTGCCGCAAAAAACGAATGCCTAGGCCGCGTCCTTCAGCAGCACCTTCAATAATTCCCGGAATATCGGCCATCACAAAAGATTTCTCATCGCGATAGGCCACAACGCCCAGGTTAGGCGTCAACGTAGTGAAAGGATAATCGGCAATCTTAGGCTTCGCTGCAGAGACTACGGAAAGCAATGTGGATTTTCCGGCATTGGGGAAACCTACAAGCCCGACATCGGCGAGTAATTTTAATTCAAGAACAATCCATTCCTCAACACCGCGCTCACCAGGTTGCGCATATTGGGGAGCCTGGTGCGTAGAGGTTGCAAAGAAGGCATTGCCTTTTCCTCCGCGACCACCGGGTGTTAAAATAAATTCCTGACCATTTTCGGTTATTTCACAACGGATCTCCCCCGTCTCGGCATCGCGTGCCACGGTTCCGAGGGGCACGGGTATAATTTCGTCTTTACCATCTGCACCGGTTCGGTCTTGCTCTTCTCCGGGATTACCATTGCTGGCAATAACGTGCTTGCGGTATTTCAGGTGAAGCAGCGTCCAGTGTTGTGAGTCGCCTCGCAGAATCACGTGCCCTCCGCGTCCTCCATTACCTCCATCCGGCCCGCCTTTCTGAATAAATTTTTCGCGGTGAAAATGCAGGCATCCTGCACCACCGTGGCCGGAGCGGGAACAAAACTTAACGTAATCAATAAAGTTGGGAGACGACACGCGCGAAAAGGGATTTATACTAATAAGCTCTTGTCGATCTCAGTGCAGATGTTCTTGAAGATGTCTTCAATGTTTCCTACACCAATAACAGAAGCATACTTGTTATGTTCTTTGTAATATTTTGCTACCGCTACAGTTTCTGCTTTGTATACAGCAATGCGGTTTTCGATCACTTCAGGTTTGGCATCGTCAGGGCGATTTTCTTTTGCTGCGCGATCTGCCAAACGTGTTTTTAATTCTGCTTCCGGCACTACCAGCTCAATCAGAATCTTTATAGGAGCTTTCTTCGAGTCGAGCAATTTATCCAGTGCTTCGGCCTGAGGAATGGTGCGCGGAAAACCATCGAAGATTATTCCTGAAATGTTGCCGCTGCTTTTGATCTTGTCATCCACCATGTCAATAACCACCTGGTCGGGAACAAGATTACCTTTATCCATGTAGCCTTTGGCCAGTTGACCAAGCGGAGTTCCTTCTTTCAAATGCTTTCTGAAAAGATCTCCGGTTGAAATGTGTGTGAGCGAATACTTCTCAATGATCTTGGTGCTCTGGGTACCTTTGCCTGCGCCCGGAGGGCCAAAGAGAATAATGTTGATCATTTCTACTTTACGGTTTTGGTGACTGAGATGGGTTCTTTGGGTTTGTTTAAGCTGACGAAGATAAGGAATCAGAAATCGATTTACGATCCGGTACTGTCGTTTTTTTGTGTCGTTTCAGGTACCGGAGTTTTGGTCTCGGCCGGCTGAGCCTTATAAATTTCTTTCAGATTGCGGCCCAGGCCATCATAATCCAATCCGTAGCCGACTACAAATTCGTGGTCGATCTCAAATCCTACATATTTAACATTGATCATTTTATCGCGTGCTGGTTGCTTGCGCAGCAGCGCGACTACTTCGACCGATTTTGTGCCGAGGCCTTTCAGCTCTTCAATAATTTTTTGAAGTGTGAGCCCGGTGTCTACTATGTCTTCCACCAGTATTACATCCTGGTTGAATAAGCTTGCCTCCAGGCCGATGAGTGTTTTGAGTTGCCCGGATGAGCTCACTGCCCCGGCATAAGAAGATACTTTTACGAACGATACTTTGCACGGTACTTCTACATGCTTGATCAAATCTGCTGCAAAAACGAACGAACCATTTAACACGGGTAAAAATACCGGTTGCTTATCTTTATAGTCTGTATTGATCTGCTCGGCCAGGGCTCTGACCTTTTCCTGGATTTTTGATTTATTGATAAACTGCTTAAACTGTAAATCTTTAATCTGCATAGCCGTCCCTTCGATTAAGGGAGCGCAAAGATAAAAGAATTTGGGAGTTCGGATTTCAGAATTTGTAATTCTCTGAAATCACCTGGTGTAACGATAGTGGCCTATAATTTTATACTGGAATAAACAATCTGATATTTCCTGGCCGCGACCTATATTATGCACAATAAGATAGCGCTGCTTGTCTGTTGATTGTTGGTTGATAACAATACCGATGTGTGTAATGCCTCCGCCCAAATCCCAGCAAACTATATCACCGGCTTTATAATCTTCGGCACGTGCAGAAATATTAAGTGCGCTCCCATAGCGTGAAAAGAATGTCATGAGGTTAGGCACGCGCCTGTGATCAATGTTTGTGTCAGTTGATTTTAATCCCCACTTATGCGGGTATACTGCAAAATTCTTTTTCATGTCTTCATGTATTTCCTTTTGCAGGTCGATGCCGAGTTTACGGTAAGCCCGGATAACAACGTCTGTACAAACGCCTCTGTCAGCAGGGACATCACCGTTGGGATACGGAATTGAAAAGTAAGATGGATCGTATACTACAGGCTGCTGTGTTAATGCTACTGCGGCTTGGCACAATTGTTCCGAGAATGTTTTTTGGGCATGACTATCGTAATAGCAAAGCCACAGCAGGGCAATAATTACTGTAAATCGGAATACGGTATATCGAACGTTAGTATGCATCTGTCAGGGCGAATTCATTTTTGCGATACATCCATTTTCCTTGCGTAAAATCAGGAAACTCAACCGTTTCTCCTCCCAGTCGTATAGAACTTTCAGACAGAGGGGTAATGGCACTCCAGGTTACTGCATCATATACATCCTGTGGCGTATTTGTTTTTCTTTTCACGGCTTCAATAAATGCATTTAATACAAACCAATCCATACCGCCATGACCGGCACCGGCAGCATCGTTGCCATATTTTTTCCAGAGAGGATGGTCGTATTTATCAAGCCATTCGGCAGCGTTATCCCATTGATGCGGATTTTTACTCTGGCCTTCTATATAGATCGATTTGTTGACATCCATCCATATACCTTGGGTGCCTTGCACGCGGAATCCGAGTGAGTAAGGACGCGGTAAATTAGTGTCGTGCTGCAGAAATATAGTTTCTCCATTGGCACATTTGATCATCGTGGTAACAATGTCGCCCAACTTGAATTCTACTTTGGTGTTGGGATGATTTTCTCCTCCCAGCTTTTTGATATACTCATGCAGACCTCTTGACTTGGTTGAATAAGAGACTAATTCTATAAAACGATTTCCGCGGTTAATGTCGATCATCATGGCTACAGGGCCAATGCCATGCGTAGGGTAAAGATCGCCATTGCGCATAACGGAGTGTTGTGTTCGCCAGCTTGCTTCTGAAAAACCTTTCTCGCCAAACTCCACGCCACCACCATACGGATTTTTACCATCGTTGAATTTTACTTCGCGCAAGTCGTGCTGATAGCCGCCCTGCAAGTGAACGATCTCCCCAAAAATGTTTTGACGCACCATGTTTAATACAGCCATTACATCTCTTCTATAGCAAACATTTTCCAGCATCATCAACGGCATGCCTGTGCGCTCGGAGGTGTGAACCAGCTCCCAGCATTCTTCTACCGACATGCCAGTGATTACTTCGCAGCCTACATATTTTTTTGCATTCATGGTATCGATGCACATTACGGTGTGCCATTCCCACGGAGTAGCAATGATCACAGCATCGATATCTTTAATCTCCAGGAGTTTTTTATAACCGTAAGGCCCTTCGAGAATGATCTGCGGCATAGGTTTGCCGGATTGCTTCACAAGCTCTTTGCTCATATCAATCATGCGTTGCTGAATATCGCACAGCGCTATAACTTCTATATCGCTTCGGCGCAGGGCAAGCTCCAGGTGGTTTTGTCCACGGAGGCCTACACCAATAAACCCGAGCTTTACTTTTTGATCTTTATCTTTTGCGAACGCAATAGAATCCGGTAATAGCGATAATCCAACGCCGGTAATAGCAGCGTGCTTAATAAAATCTCTGCGGGTTGTCATACGATGGTTAAGGTTTGGCGCAATAAATTCAGGAAACAAAACTGCCTTTGCAAATCGTTTTATATCTAAATTTGAAAAGATGAACGGCCTGTTGTCACATCCACCCAAAACGATTATGGAAGTTTACAAACAGCTTCCGGAGGGAACGTTAGCAGAATTAATTGAAGGAACTATTTATATGTCGCCATCTCCCATTCGATCGCATCAGCGCATTGTGTCTATTCTATCTTCTAAAATGATTCTCTTTACAGAGGACACAAAGGCCGGAGAAGTATATGTGGCTCCGTTTGATGTTTACCTCGATGAACATTTGAATGCCGTGCAACCGGATATTGTTTTTGTATCAACAGCAAGGCTTTCTATCATAAGTCAGCACATTCACGGTGTGCCCGATCTTGTTGTGGAGGTGTTATCAGAAGGAAATGAAAGCCATGACCGTATCCGGAAGAAAAATTTATACGAACGATTTGGTGTAAAAGAATATTGGATCATTAATCCTGAAACAAAAGAAGTTACCGGCTATTTTCATGATAATAACCAATACAAGGAACTCGATAAGACCGTTGGTAAAATTACTTCGCGTGTGCTGAATCACACGTTCGAGTTTTAAGATCAAAGATCTTTCATCAGCCAGCTATACAGGTCGATCATGCTTTTAATGTCGCGCACGTGCACACGTTCATCGGGTGTGTGTGGATTGTGCTGGGGTGCACCAACAAAACACCAGTCGAAAGGGTAGGGTGAAACCTGCAGTTCTCTTCCATCACTGGATCCCATGCCTTCTACTTCCAGTTGAAAATCTACTTTTCTTTTTTTAGCAATCTCGATGATGCGGTTTACAAAATTTCTTCGCGGAATGTTTCGGTCGCGCATGGATATAGCAACGCCTTTTCCATGATCTACACCATCGGATACCCAGGTAATGTCGGAGATCAGCGCCTGCTTCACACTCCACTGTTCATAAATATATTTCGCAAGATAAGGAACGCTGCCACCGCCATGTTCTTCCCACGTGCTGAATACAATAACACCGTCTTTTAACGTTTCTGCTACTTTTAATGCATTGTATACTCCCAGGCGATTGTCGAGGTAAGCAGACTGGATATACTCTTTGCCTGCCCGGAAGTTTACTTTATAGGTAAGCTCGGTGCCGCGATCGATCTGCCTTCCAAACTTGTAGAAGGCATGGTTCTCTTTGTCGAACTCAAGCTCGCACTCAATAGGGCCGAGACTGTCTTCTCCTACCAGCTTTGTTCCCATTTCCGCATCCGGGCTTCCAATGGGGAGTAATTGGTTGAAGTACCGCACCGTAAAACCAATACTATCCATGTGTGCAAAGATGGCGGTGCGCGGTTTGCCGAATTTTAGAATGATGTTATCCTGAAACTCATCGCCATGAATAATGGCAGGCTTGGTTTTCCAGTTCTTCTTTTCTTTGGCGATATATTTCAATAAAAATTCCTTCATCAGCACTTCGTTGCCGGAAGGAGCATGTATTTCGCAGAGTTGCTTGAGTAGTTTCATAGAGTTTGAAGTCAGGAAATTAAAGAGACCGAAAGTCGGAAAGTTACTCGTCTCCTTCGGACTCGCCTGCTGTTAAGTTCTAATGATAAGTGCAAAACTATATTTAGTAACTACTGTGCCTGCATTTACTTCCGGACTTTCGGTCTTTTTGATTTTTCTGTCTTCCTTGCTCCGGACTAAAATTTTTAATTCACGCACATGGTAGTTCTTCTGCAACTTTATTCTAAATTTTGATTAGAAAAAAGTGACACTTATGGTTTTTAACCTTAGCGAGCAAAACTCGGTTGCTAATCAGTTTATTGTAGAGTTAAGAGACAAGACGTTGCAGCAAGACCGCATGCGCTTCCGCAAGAATATGGAGCGCCTGGGTGAGATTATGGCGTATGAAGTTTCGAAGAAGTTTCAGTACACTACCCGCATTATTGAAACGCCGTTGGGTAAATCGCGCATCAATGTGGTGAAGCATCAGCCTGTACTTATTACCATTCTTCGTGCCGGCTTTCCATACTTTCAAGGGTTTATTAATTTTTTTGATCAGGCTGAAGCTGGTTTTGTTGGTGCCTACAGGCGTGAAAGTCTCAGCGAAGTTACAATAAAGCTCGACTATGTTTCGACCCCTTATCTGAATGGACGTGAGGTAATTCTGATCGATCCGATGCTGGCTACAGGTAACTCTATTATGGATTCTGTTTCGCAGCTTTTGAAGCGAGGCACTCCCGAACATTTGCATATTGTTTCGCTGGTGGCAGCACCGGAGGGAATAAAATTTGTAACGCAACAGATCAATATACCTTACTCACTGTGGACGTGTGCTATTGATGAGCATCTCAATGAACAATTTTATATTGTTCCCGGGCTTGGCGATGCTGGTGACCTGAGTTATGGTGCCAAGATATAGGCGTTAGCAAAAGGATATGTCAATGTTGAATACGAAGGCCAACGATATACGTATATAGATTCATGTTTGAAGAGTTTGGCAAAATCATACCGGTTTATGTTTCCAGCATGCTCAAGTTTATACTCGGGCCGCTCACTGGCTACACAGCCAAGCTTACTCTGGTAACAACAATACTGGCTACCGTGGCGGGTATGATGACCGTTGTACTTGCTTTTGCCTTCTTTGGCGATTTTCTGCGAACCAGGATCATTAATAAATTTTTTGCCAAGAGAAAGCGCTTCTCCGATCGCAACCGGAAATTTGTAGGCATCTGGAAGAAATATGGATTGCCCGGTGTGGCCGCACTCACACCTTTGTTTCTTACACCTATAGGCGGTACGCTGCTCGCATTGAGCTTCGGTGCTCCGCGTAATAAACTTATACTATATATGTTTATCAGCGCAGCAGTGTGGTCGGTAATTTTTAGCAGCGCTATCTACTTCTTTGGCAACGAGGTGCTGCCCGATGTGATAAAATAGCGGTGAGTTTTGAGCTGCGAGCTGTGAGAGGAAAGGCTGCAGGCTACTGGCTTCAGGCTGCTGGTAGGGGAGTATTTACCCGCTCTATGATGCTCATCTGCTCTTAATAGGCAATTGGAATATGAGGTATAATTTATCCTCAGGCAACACCTGCTGGCAACCAGTGGCTAGAAGCCAGCAGCTTCCTCGCAACTCGTAGCTCAAAGCTCGCAGCTATTATCTAGCTTCTTCGTCCGGTAGCATCTCTATCGTGTGGATCAATACTTTCCGTGCTATGGCTTGTCCGGTTTTTGTGGCGGCTAGTCCTCCAAGAGCTGTTTCTTTATAGCGCGTTTCCATGCTGGAGCCAATCTCGCCCATGGCTTCGATCACTTCGTCTACCGGTATTACACTGCTTACGCTGGCAAGTGCAATTTGAGCAGAGCTGTTGGCTATAGCGGCAGCACTGGCGTTGCGTACCACGCACGGTATTTCTACAAGACCTGCCACGGGGTCGCACACCAATCCCAACATACACTGCACTGTAATGGCAACGGCATTAAAGATCTGATCGGTATCTCCACCCAAACAATACACGATGGCACCTGATCCCATGGCAGCAGCGGTACCTGTTTCGGCCTGGCATCCGCCTACGGCACCGGCAATAGATGCCTTCTGTTCCATGATCAGCGCTATGCCGGCAGCGATCAACATTGCTTCCAGAATTTTTTGATCGTCTATTCTATGAATATCCTGTAAAGTATATAACACACCGGGCATAATACCGCTGGCGCCTGCGGTAGGGGCAGCCACAACGCGACCCATACACGAATTAACTTCTTTCGCTGCCAGCGCACGGGCAATGAGTTGTTGAAATTCCACAGAGAGTACTGCTGTCGGGTAACGATATACTTTTTTAGCGCCATTGTTAATCATGCCGGAGCGTGAAGTCATGTCTTCTTCCAATCCAGTACGCACAGCTTCTTTCATTACCTGCCATGCGTTGTCAAGACCCTCCCACGTATCTTTTTCACTTCTGCCTTTTTGCGTGCGCTCATATTCAAGCACAATCTGGTGAAGCGGCATATTATGTTGTATACTGTACTGTTTCCAGTTTTCAAATGAATCAAAAAGAAATGCCATACCAAGTACGGTTTAGATGGATGCGAAATTCGATGTTTAGAACTTGCAGAACAAATGTGTGTATGCAGAGAAAACGATTTGATCTAATAATCGGTTCAAAAATGTAAGCGGTATACCGCTGATCAAAACTTATGATTATACTTGGAACCTAATGAAAAAGCGCCTCTTCATTATATTGCTATTGTTGTCGCCACGTGTGTTTGCACAAGAGCATAATTTCTGGCAAGTGCTCGCGCAAGTTGGTTTTGAAAATAAAAAAGACAAGAATGGCTATGAAGTAGAAGTGCCGGTGTTCAGCAAACACCTGAAGACTTTTAACGGCAAGAAAATAAGATTGCAAGGCTATATCATTCCGCTGGAGGAACTTGGAGGACAAGGTAAATTCATGTTATCGGCATGGCCTTTCAATTTGTGTTTCTTCTGCGGTGCAGCAGGACCCGAAACGGTTGTAGAAGTTGAAACAACCCAAAAAGTAAAATTTACGACCAAACAGATTGTGATGGAGGGCATTCTGATGCTGAATGATAAAGACCCTGATCATCACATGTATATTCTGAAATCAGCCACTTTGATTTAATACTATATTTTATCCATCTATATGCGAATATTTTTATCATGTCTGCTTGTGCTCAGTGGTGCGGCAGCATTCTCTCAGTCCGGCGATGTTTCAGCCATTAAACAGATTTACAATGAAGAGCTCGCGCACGGAAGAAGTTACCAGATGCTGGAATATCTTACCACTACCATTGGTGCACGATTAAGTGGTTCTCCCGGAGCGGCTGCTGCGGTGGAATGGGCGCGCCACGAACTCAATAATTTTGCCGATTCTGTTTTCCTGCAGCCGGTGATGGTGCCACACTGGATACGCGGACAAAAAGAAATAGGGCGTGTTCTCAATTCAAAAAAGAGAGGCATTGTGGAGATGAATGTGTGTGCACTGGGTATGTCTGTAGGCACAGGACCTGCCGGAGTAACGGGTAACGTAGTGGAAGTAAAAAGCTTTGACGAATTGAAACAACTCGGTGAAAAGAATGTGAAAGGAAAGATTGTGTTCTTTAACCGTCCGATGGATCCCACCAAGTTCAATACTTTCGAGGCGTATGGTGGTGCTGTGGAACAACGCGCGCTCGGTCCATCTGAAGCAGCCAAATATGGAGCAACCGGTGTTATTGTTCGCTCGATGGGATTGAACCAGGAAGATTATCCACACACGGGTGGACTTCGCTATACAGTAAATATACCCAAGCTTCCTGCTATTGCGATCAGCACCAAACATGCTGACCTGCTGAGTAAAATTCTGAAAGAAGAAAAAGATATACAGTTTTATTTTGAAACACATTGCGAAACATTGCCCGATGCACCTTCTTACAATGTGGTGGCCGAGATTAAAGGATCGGAGTTCCCAAAAGAAATTATTGTAGTGGGTGGTCATCTCGATTCGTGGGACCTTGCACAAGGTGCACATGATGACGGAGCAGGCTGTGTGCAGTCCATGGAAGTATTGCGACTCTTTGATGCCATTGGTTATAAGCCCAAGCGCACCGTACGTGTGGTGTTGTTTATGAACGAAGAGAATGGTTTGCGTGGCGGTCTTGAATATGCCAAACAGGCGGAGTTAAAAAAAGAAAAACATATTGCTGCAATCGAGTCTGATAATGGTGGCTTTACACCTCGAGGTTTTACGATGACTGCACCGGAAGCTGCGCGTACCAGGATTAAAAGCTGGCGGCCTTTACTTGAACCCTACGGCCTCTATAATTTTGATAACGAAGGAGGGGGTGCAGATATAGGACCTCTGCAGGCACAAGGTGTGCCGATCATCGGCTTCCTGCCCGATTCACAACGCTACTTCGACTATCATCACACCCGGGAAGACACAATCGATAAAGTGAGCAAGCGTGAATTGGAGTTAGGTACTGCTGCCATGGCATCGCTGATATATCTGATCGATCAATACGGATTGCAATAGTTATTTTATAGTAAAGAAGAAATCGCCCGTAAGCGAATTGTTTTCCCACGGAATCTGTCGTCCGGCAGATTCCGTGGATACATCGATCCTCACTTTCTTAAAAACTTCTTCAAGTGTCAGCGAAGGTGTATTGATATACTTCAGCAGCTTCGAAGTATATAGTCCATTTCTTCCTTCTCCATCCGAAGCTACATCTCCGGGGGCGGTGGCAAAAGCAATGATCGATCCCTGCTTGGCTCCTTTGGGCGGATCCATTTTCGTTATACCTTTTTCGTCTGAGCGGGAGAAACTCCGGAAGGGATTATTACGACACGCATCCAGAATAATAACGTTGATGCGGTTGTTGGAATATTCCATTACACGCAATACGGCAGAAGCGCTGATACATTCTTCTGCTACTTCTGCTTTCATTTCAATGTTGGCATCGATGGGCACCAGGTAATTTACACCATCGACCTGGATGCCGTGGCCAGAGTAATAAAAAAGTCCTACGCCACCTTCGCTGATCTCGCTGCCAAACTCACGAATCGCCTCACGCATATCCATACGGCTTGCATTTTGTTTCAGAATAACTTTAAAGCCTTTGTCGCTTAATGCCGTGGCCACGTCAAGCGCATCGTTTACAGCATTTTTCAGCGGACCGTTTTTGTAGTTGCCATTGCCGATGACCAGTGCAGTTTTCTTCTCGTTCTTGTAGAACTCCAGGTTGGTGGTAATAGAAATGGATGAAGTGGTAGTAGTGTCTTTTACGGGTAAAATGTTAAAGGTTGCGGGCTTGCTTTGCGCTTTAATAATTTGCTGGGCAAAGCCGTAGCCGGTGATAAAAATGTAGCTACAGATCAAAAATAAACGTTGCATGCAAAGAGAAGGGTTTTGGGTAGCCATGCGGAAAACGTTAGCCAGCTTTGCTTTACGCGAAGGAGGTTGCACACCACATGGAATTATTTTCAAGATGAAATTTACTAAAATCATTTTTTGCAAACCTCCAAATGGGTAACTTTAAATGACCCTGTCTCTGTTGGTATGAAAACTACTCTCTCTGTGTTTGCCTGCATCATGGCGTGCATTAACCATGCTATATATGCGCAGCGTATCACCAGCATTATTCCGCAAGCCGTTGGTACCAAAATTCTTGTTCATTATAACATCGAAGATTTTAAAGACGACCAGGTATTTGAAGTAGCCCTGTATTGTTCCAAAGATCAATACGCACAGGCACTTCAACATGTAAGTGGTAATGGTATAGGCAATGCTGTGACGCCCGGAGCCGATCGTGTTATTATCTGGGATGTGTTAAAAGATGTAGACACCTTCGTGGGCGAATATATATTTGAAGTACGTGCGCTCATTAAATCGAAAGTTTCTGAAATGAATTCTACGATCGTAATGACGAATCGTAGTGTTGCCATTACCAGTAAAGACGAAGCCTATCCTGAAATATCAAATACCGTTACCGACTATATCAACGAAGCGAAAGATCTGAAAGACGCTTTTCAATTTTTAATTCCACAGGCACTGGAGAGTCGGCAGGCGCTGGCTAAACTCAGCGATGCGATGGAACAATACAATCGTGCGTTTGAAAAGCTGAATAAGGAGCGCCTCACCTATGAGAAATATGTGAGCATGTTTTGGAAGCGCGATGTGATGACACTGGAATTTAAAAACCTGATGGACTATGCGCTGGGCGAAACGCATAGCGTAAATATTCTTACGCTCAATCAAAAAGTTACCACCATTAACGATATCGTCAACAACCGGGTAAAGCGGCCAGGAGAAGTGAAACGTGAATTGACGAAAGATATAGGCGAAGAAGTAATCAGACTCGATAAGCGGTTGCAGGAGTTGGAGCGAAGGGCCAACCGTATTTTATACGACTTAAGTCAAGACTAACAGAATAAATGGCGCTTGATCTCTACGAGTCGGGAAAACAATGCTGCGTGTAAAAGATTGAAGTGTCAATAAAATTCATAATATGAAAGCTATACTTGGAATAGGAAAGGGTTTCATGCTTACAGGGTTGATACTAACGCTCTCAACGTGCAGTGAACCTGAGAAGGCGAAACCGGAAATCACACAGCTTGTGCCGGCAGATGGTCAGGTAGGTGATGAGGTATATATTAAAGGGAAGAATTTTGCTACCGCTTCCAAGGTGTTGTTTGGTACTGCGGAATCATCAATCGTAACCAAAAAAGATGATGAGATTCTTACCGTTGTGCCCGCAGGACTCACGCCCGGCAACACAACGGTAGCCGTAGTAGCCGATGGCGGTACTTCTGCCACGATGGCCTTTACTGTATTGGAAACAAAGCCCGTTGATCCGCTAACCGATCCTGTTATTGACGAAGTAGTCGCTACGAAAAATATTACGGATCAACTTTTGTTGCTGCGTGGTAAAAATTTGTCAACCGCATCCATTGTGATGTTTGGAGGCACCGAGGCAAATATAGCTACTGCTACATCGAAAGTGGTTACGGTTATTATTCCGTCTGATCTGACTGTGGGCAATTACGCTGTGAAGGTAAAAACTTCGAAGGGTACATCAGAAGGAAAATCTTTTGAAGTAGTAAGTACACAACCAGACGTGGCCGGCGGTGCATCGCTGGTAAATGGTGCTACGGTTACATCTTTACCATCGGGCTATGTGCCTCCTATATCCAATCAGTGGGATAATCCTTTTGAGCTGGATGGCAATGAAACATTTTTGTTAAGCGACAACGGTGATGGTACACTTTCTGTGAATTTCAGAAACAATTCAAATGATGCCGAAGGTACTGGTATCTATGATCAAGCCGTTGTGGACGGTGTGATGAATAATTATATAGAATTTACGGTAAACAGCGTGCGCTATGTGGGGGTATGGACAGCACCTACTGTTTATAACACTGATCTGAAGAAGTACTGTTACCACCACATGACGTTGATCTCTACACAATCAGGAAAACAATTGACTTTGGATGTAAAAGATTTTGAATGCCCATGATACGATTTTATAAAATGCTTGCAACCGTTGTTAGTATATGCACATGCTGTATACTGAATGATGTGCAGGCGCAAACTGCGGAGAGACGTAACGCCTATGATTCGCTGCTGGTAGGCGATCGCATTACACCGGCAGTATCTTCTGTAATGATGCCAAAGAGCTATACCGAGGTTATACTTTCCAATGCATTGCTCACAACCAATACGTACTTTACGGTAGACCATGTTTCGCTCAGCATGAATCAGCGGTATACTTATTTCATCAATACATTGCAGGTAACGCATGGTATTGCAAAATCAGGACGCTTTAATGTTGGACTTGATTTTTCGTATCGTACCGGCCGGCAAGATATTGAAGCCAGGAGCTCGCCCATGAAAGTATTTGGTAATGATAGCAAAGGCTTGATTCAATATGAGCGTGCTATTACATCGATTGGCATACGTGCACGCTATCTTCCTTTTGCAACGCCCAACTTTGTGGTGCAGCAGACTTTTTATATTCCGATGAGTGCCGGGAGTAATCAAAGTATATTTCTGGGCGATAACCGCTACGCGCTCAATACGCAGTTGCTGTATAATTATCTGATCAGTCGCAAGATGTTTCTGTTTATTCAGGCCGATCTGTTGGTTCGCTTTCGCGATGCAAGAGCCAATGCCGACTTTACGAACCCCATAAATGTATTTGCTTCATACCTGATGACGAAACATATATTTCCGTTTGCCCTCATCGGCATGACCAACAGCTGGGACTATAACTTTGATCATACACGTCAATATTTTACCTATGGTGTTGGAATGCAGTATCAGTTCAATACCATGTTTACCGTGAATCTCTTTTACAGCAATGTTTTCTCAGGCGAGAACAGCAATCAGTGGAAGACCTTCAACCTGGGCATCCGAAAGGTTTTATAGTATATCAGTTGATCAGATCGATCACAATTTTCCAGGTGTCCTTCTCTTTTTTCCAGATGCGCAGGTAGTTGGATGAGTTTGTGTTCTGCGAGCCATCTTCGTGTTTTACAACGGTAACTCTGCCATACGAAAATCCCAGGTCGCCACTCGAAGATACTTGTGTACCCATAGGTGTATACGTAATCACATCCGATGATTTACAAATATCCTCCACCGTGGTAAGCGGAAGGTGCCCCTTCCGGTAGAAACGCACTTCAGAGGAAGCATGGTGTGTAAACGCTTTCAATCCATCGGCGGGTACTTCTTTAGCGAAGGAAGCTTCCTGCTCCGTTAACTCATCAAGAAAATTCTTGTTGCCCTTTTTCGAAGGCTGCGGAGCAAGGGAAGATGTTTTTACTTCATGACCATCTACTGGGTAACTGTCGTGACTCGTGCCTGCATCGATCAATATTTTCCAGCGACCATCAGGCTGTTTCTTCCATACGGTGATATACTCTCCAAAGGCCGTGGCTTTATCTGATTTTGTAATGTGGTAACTCCAGGGCCCAGTGGTATAACCAAAGTCGCCCGAAGCAGCAATGTCGGCATATACCGGCACCCAGTATAGCCACTCCGTACCGGCTGGCGTTTTCTCCCAATGTTCTTTCATCTTGGTTGTATTGGTATAGAACCCGATGGATTCATCGGTGATGTTGGCTAGAAATGCATCGCGGGTATTTTTTTCTTTTGCCTGCCTGCTAAATGCCCGCTCGGCCTCTACCAACGACTGGAGATCTTTATTTTTAAATTCCTGGGCAGAAACCTGAAGGATAGCAAAGATTGATATTACAAAGAAGAGGGACTTTTTCATGATATTTTGATTTACATCTTCAAAGATATTTCACGGAGTATACGCTATAGTCCGGCTTCGCCGAGTACTTCTGCATTTTCGACAATATAAATCATCTGATCCGGATTGCGGTCGTTCAGCATCAGCTTGCCTTGTATCTCGATGGGCTTCTCTGTATAGGCAATGGGCTTGGTGCTGAATACTTCCACCACCGTTTCGGGACCACCTACACCGCAGAAGAAACATGCATTGAGCGGGAGTGACGATAACATAAAATGATTTCCTTTCATACCGTTTTCAAAAGGAACCATATAACCGGGCAGAGTAATTTGCTTCCCATTCAATGCTTTTACAGCATCAGTAAAAACGGGTTTATCTACTTCGCCCAGGCGATCTTGTGTTTTTACAAATGTGATATTGTAAAGCTTGGGCCACACCAGGGATGGAAATCCTTTATAAGCCATTTTCTTTTGTGCATTCACACTGCTGGCGAGGATGAACAGAAATATAGCGAGCAATATTCGTGAAAAGGTTGATCTCATTTTTTAATGCTTTGTAGTTCAAACCTACTAGAAAAATTACTAGCAGAAAACTTCGTGCCGACAGGAGGTGTTGCCGTTACACGTTATCTGTTAATCGTTATCCGAAGGGACTGTTAACGATTTAACCTGTAACGGATAGCGATGCGCTGCTATCAAGTTCAATAGCTAACCACATGTTCCTTCAATTCAATAATAAACACAGAGCCTTTGCCGTATTCTGATTGCACATAGATGTTGCCTTGCATGCGGCTGGCGGCTTCCTTGGCTATGTAGAGGCCCAGCCCGGAGCCGCTGGATTTTTCGGTGCCTCTATAGAACATATTAAAAATCTTATCCTGCACACCAGGAGGTATACCTTCGCCGTTGTCTTCTATCTCGATGATAACTTTCTCAAAAGATTTGCGGGTGGATATACGTATATAAGGTTGATGCTCGGGTATGCGTTTCTGAAATTTGATGGCGTTGGTTAGCAGGTTATGCAAAATGATGCTCAGCCGCATTTTATCTTGTTTAATTTCCTGGTGGCGCAGGTTGGAAAGATCGATGTTGATATTGCCAAAATCTTCTACGTTGCGAATGTTCTGTATTATTTCCGTGCAGAGCTCCAGTAATTTTATTTGCTCCATGTCGGGCTCTTGCCGCTTGTTCTTGGAGTAGTCGAGTACTTCCGATATAAATATTTCAAGCTTGTGCACGCTTTGTTCTATGCGGCTTAAATAATGTGATACATCGGCGGGCTCATGTGCCAGGCGGCTGATGTTAACAAGTCCGAGAATTGATTTTAACGGTGCTGTAAGATCGTGCGAAACGCTATAGACAAACCTGTCGAGTTCTTTGTTGATCTGATCCAGCTCGTGGTTCTGTTGTTGTAATCTGATTTCTGCAATTTTCAGATCGGTAATAACGCGGCCCACTACGGCTGCAAATACAAGCAGCAGGCTTGCACCCAACAGTATATTGGTTACATCGAGGTTTTGTTCCTGCCCGATGGGTTTATAGCCAAACTGCGTGAAGAGCCTGGGAATGATATAGGTGATCAGAAATATATAGTAATTGGTAAAAGCCACGGGCCCAAACCCGAACCGAATGGCTATATATAGCGACAGTAATCCGTAGATATACCAGAATTTTTCGAAATCGATGTTGAATACCAGGAGCAGGAGAAGAATGTATATTCCTGCAAGCTCAATCCGTTGATAGCGGTTTAGCAGGTAAGAAGAGGGTATACTTTCAGGTCGCTCATAAAGAAGGTTACCCTTTTGCATAAAGTATGAGCCATAATATAGTAATGGCAAGGCCAGACCAAAACTCGAAGTAAATTCTCCCAGCGCGTTACGTCTCGCTAACGGCCAGAAAGCTTCCCACGTTTGCTCGCCCAGATAGGTAAGTAGCAGCTGCAGACTAAAAATTTCAATGATCAAAGGAATCAATGCGCCGAGAAACAGAAATGCCAACAAGTTTTTTATATCTGGAAGCCAGTATTTGCCGCGGTATATTTTTCGGAAGAGGAGCCAGCCCAGAAACGTAAAGCCTGTTTCGGGCAAAGCATATACCGGCCATTCGTACCACTGGTCGGCAGGTATACCCCAGAGATATGTGCTGAGTGTTGAATTGAGGTATAGAATGGGCAATACAACGCGTGGTCCCCACCATTGTATCAGCACAAGCGATAACGCTGTGGGCAAGTAATAGTCGGTAACACCTTGCGAGTATTTAAACAAAAGAGAGATTTGCGTGCCGGCATGCAATATCATAGCTGTAAGCAGCCAGGCCCACCAGGGGAGCCGTTGACGGTCAATATCAGTTACAGGAGCCTCCAATACAGGTAGGGTATATGCTAAATATACTCACTTTTTATACGAAAGGACAGCGCTTTACCGGATCAAGTTTATGTTAAATAAAAAAAAGCCTCTGCACGGAGTGCAGAGGCTTTTTTCAGCGAAGAGCGTTTCGTTAAGCGGTAACAGACTCTTCTTTGGAAGTATATTCTTCTATTGGCAGACAGCTGCAAACCAGGTTACGGTCGCCATAGGCGTTGTCTACGCGGCTTACGCTGGGCCAGAATTTCGCTTCCCGTACAAACGGCAGCGGATAGGCAGCTTTGCTCCGGCTATATGGACGAGTCCATTCATCGGCGGTAATAACGGCTGCTGTATGCGGCGCATGCTTCAGCACATTTTGCTCTTTATCGGCTTTGCCTTCTTCTATTTCGCGTATTTCGTTGCGTATCTCAATCAGGGCATCTACAAAGCGATCGAGTTCTTCTTTCGGTTCGCTCTCGGTAGGCTCAATCATTAACGTGCCGGCTACGGGGAATGAAACGGTTGGCGCGTGAAATCCATAGTCCATCAAACGCTTCGCTATATCTTCCACTTCTATACCAGCTTTCTTGAAGTCGCGGCAGTCTACGATCATCTCGTGCGCGCAACGACCTTTGGTGCCGGTATACAATATCTTGTAATGCCCTTCCAGGCGATTTTTGATATAGTTGGCGTTCAGGATCGCATAACGCGTTGCATTGGTAAGTCCATCACCCCCCATCATAGCGATATAGGCATACGAAATAGTAAGGATGCTGGCGCTTCCCCACGGAGCAGCCGATACCGCGCTGATCGCTTTATCTCCTCCCGTTTTTACAACGGCATGGCCAGGCAAATAAGCTTTCAGTTTATCGTTGCAGCAGATAGGTCCCATGCCGGGGCCACCACCACCGTGTGGTATACAAAATGTTTTGTGCAGGTTCAGGTGGCAAACGTCAGCACCGATGGTAGCAGGCGAAGTAAGACCTACCTGTGCATTCATGTTGGCACCGTCCATATATACCAGCCCGCCATTGGCGTGAATGGTTTCGCAGATCTCCATAATAGACTCTTCAAATACCCCGTGCGTAGACGGATATGTTACCATGAGGCAGGAGAGCTTATCTTTATACTGCTCTGCTTTTGCTTTCAGATCAGCTACATCGATCTTGCCTTCTTCATCTGATTTTACCACAACCACATCCATACCCGCCATCACAGCGCTGGCAGGATTGGTGCCGTGTGCGGATGCCGGTATAAGCGATATTGTGCGATGGGCATCACCGCGATCTTCATGGTACGCGCGGATTATCATCAGCCCTGCATATTCGCCTTGTGCACCACTGTTGGGTTGCAAGGATACACCGGTAAATCCGGTGATCTCTTTCAGCCAGTTCTCCAGGTTGGTAGTAAGCTCCGTATAGCCTTGTGTCTGATCGGCAGGAGCGAACGGATGTATATTTCCAATTTCCGGCCAGGTTACCGGCATCATTTCAGCTGTAGCGTTCAATTTCATGGTACATGATCCCAACGAGATCATCGAGTGTACCATAGAAAGATCTTTATTTTCGAGACGCTTGATATAGCGCAGCATCTCGTGCTCGGAGTGATGCATGTTGAAAACCGGATGTGTTAAGAATGCCGATTTTCTAACCAGTGCAGCAGGCCAGTGCAGTTGCTGTCCGTTAGAGGAAGCATGTGTGAGCTTCTTGCCTTCAGCGGCAGCAAAGATTTCTGCGATAACGGCTATATCTTCAACCGATGTTGTTTCATCAAGCGATATACCGATGTGGTTATCGGTAAAGTAACGGAAGTTTATTTCGCGTTTCAGCGCTTCACGCTCTACAGCTTTTTTATCGGTAACGGCTACTTTGATTGTGTCAAAGTAATTTTCATTCACTTGCTTCAGTCCGAGTGCTTTCAAATTGTTTTCGAGCGATTGCGCGAGGCCATGAATGCGACCAGCAATTTTCTTTAGCCCTTCTGCACCGTGATATACTGCATACATACCGGCCATTACCGAAAGTAGCACCTGCGCAGTACAGATGTTTGATGTGGCTTTCTCTCTGCGGATGTGTTGCTCACGTGTTTGTAAAGCCATGCGATAGCCTGAATTTCCGGAAGCATCGATAGAGGCTCCGATAATTCTTCCCGGCATCTGGCGCTTGAATTCATCTTTGGTGGCAAAGAATGCAGCGTGTGGTCCGCCGAATCCCATCGGTACACCGAAGCGTTGTGATGAACCTACCACTACATCAGCGCCCATCTCGCCCGGAGATTTTGCCAGCACCATGCTCATGATGTCTGCTGCCATAACAACAAACACATCTTTCTCATGTGCCGATGCATTGAAGGATGTATAGTCTTTCAGCTCACCGTTGTTGTTCGGGTTCTGAATAAATACAGCGAAGAGGTTGGCATCTGTTACATCTACTGTATTGATATCGCCAACCACAAGTTCAACACCAATTGGTGTTGCGCGTGTCTTCAGCAGATCGATTGTCTGCGGAAATGTATGTTGGTCTACAAAGAATTTATGTGCGTTCTTCTTGGAAGCTTTGCGCGAAGCATAGAGCAGGTGCATGGCTTCAGCAGCTGCGGTGCCTTCATCCAGCAACGAGGCATTGGCAATTTGCATACCGGTAAGGTCTATCACCATGGTCTGGTAGTTGATCAACGCTTCCAGTCTTCCCTGGGCAATCTCTGCCTGGTAAGGCGTGTAGGCTGTATACCATCCCGGGTTTTCGAGAATATTGCGCAGAATTACTCCCGGAGTGATGGTGTTGTAATAGCCTGTTCCGATAAATGATTTATAGACTTTGTTTTTAGAAGCCAGTTTTTTGAAGTTCTGCAGAAACAGGTATTCCGATTGGGCTGCCGGCAGGTTCAACGGCTTCTTTAACCGGATGGCAGAAGGAATGGTCTGATCGATCAGTTCATCAATCGATTTAGCCTTTATAACCTGCAGCATTTGCTCAACCTGGTGTGCATCAGGGCCGATGTGTCTGCTTTCAAACTTCTCGGAGTATCGGGAGTCAATATTCATTATAGTGTATGATTTTCAGTTGTTTAGGTGATTGAATGGCGCATGAGTTATTGGGCCACAAAGGTAACAGTTAACGCGGAAGCGCGGAAGTGCACGCGCCTGGAAGATTGAAGTAATTGGTGAAATATATTTTCGATGCATCCATCGGTAATTGCGCTTCCTCTCCTGTAAAATCTTTGCCTTTAAGCATCAAACAGTTTCTGCATTACCAAAATTCCTTGGCATCTTGCCAGGATATTGTATTCCCAAAAAACTCATTAATCATGAAGAAGACCATGTGCGTGGTGCTGGCGCTGATAACGGCCGGCCACCTGCTTGCCCAGGATCCGGTCGCGAAAAAATATGGCGACCTGATCACTCCGGCTGACTTAAAAGAAAACTTGTCTATCCTCGCCTCCGATGCGATGGAAGGCCGTGAAACCGGCAAACGCGGACAAAAAATGGCCGCAGCTTTTGTAAAAGCAAACCTTGAAGATTTCGGATTGGCAGGCCCGGTAAATGGCGGCTTTTATCAGAATGTAGAACTTTATACCAGCATGCCCGGTGATATTTATCTGAAAGCCGGTCAAACTAAATTTTCCAATTTCCAGGATATTGTTTTCTATGGCTCATCCGATTCGGGTGGAGATGTAACGGTGCCAACGGTGTTTGTGGGCAAAGGCCGTAAAGAAGATTTTGACCTGATCAACGTAGAAGGAAAAGCCGCTGTGATACAGCAGGGTGCGGAAGAAAATTACCGTGCAGCCTTAACGCTGGCACGCGAACGTAAAGCAAAAGTAGTATTGATCTATAATGAAAATGCGAGTGCCTTTAAAGAGTTTGCAGCGCAATTAAAAGATTACCTCAGCGAGGGTATACTTTCCGTAAAGAAACCTGAAGCTGGTGAGCAACGTGCCGGAGTGTTCTTCATCGCTCAGCCTGTGGCAGCCAAAATATTGAACACTACAATCGAGAAGCTGGGCAAAGCTGTAACAGAAAATACATTGAAGAAAGTGAAGCCTGCCACGATCACGTATAAAACAGCAATGGACATAAAAGTGCTGAAGAGCGATAACGTGCTGGGCTACCTGGAAGGTACTGACAAGAAAGATGAATTGCTGGTGATCTCGGCACATTACGACCATATTGGCAAGAACCGCGGTACGGAAGGCGATCTTATCAACAACGGTGCGGATGATGATGGTTCCGGAACAGTTTCTGTACTGCAACTTGCAAAAGTATTTGCGCAGGCAAAGAAAGAAGGTAAAGGACCAAGAAGAAGTATACTATTCTTGCTGGTAACAGGAGAAGAAAAAGGATTGCTAGGTTCAGATTATTATACACAGCACCCGGTGTTTCCCCTGGAGAGCACAGTAGTGGATTTGAATATCGACATGGTGGGTCGCAGGGATCCTCAACACAAAGACAGCGCTCCGTATGTATATGTGATCGGCTCTGATAAATTATCGACCGAATTACATAACCTGAATGAGCAACAGAACAAGACGTATACAAATCTTATCTTCGATTATACTTACAACGATCAGAATCACCCTGACAGGTTATACTATCGTTCGGATCACTGGAACTTCGCGAAGAATAACATTCCGATTGTGTTCTACTTCGATGGTATACATGAAGACTATCATAAGCCAAGCGATGAAGTGAGCAAAATCGAATTTGATCTGATGGCAAAACGAGCGCAAGCTGTTTTCTACACAGCGTGGGAAATTGCCAACCGCGATCAACGCCTGGTAGCTGACAAGAAATAGAATATATATAGTTACTGATTAAGAAGCGGGTGATGAACCCGCTTTTTTTATGGTAAAAAAATAGCTGTGAATTTTTTATCTTTGAATATGCCAGTGTCGCAAGCAGAACGAAAAAAGAGAATGGACATGTTCTCGAAAGTGAACAGGCTGGCAGCGTCTTTTCATAATGCGAACGTTAAACTGAAGAAAATGACTCCGATAGATTTAGGAGATGAAGAAGTCGTAGCTTTTCTAAGGAGTCTGCAGGAATATGATGTGAAGTATTTACTGATAGGAGGATTTGCTGTTGCTTTTCATGGATATGTTCGGGCAACACATGATCTTGATCTGTGGATCAGAGACGATGCCAGCAACATTGAAAATCTCAGGAAAGTATTAACAAAACACGGAGTAGCAGGCCTGGATGAAATCAGGTCGTTCGAGTTGATTCCAGGCTTCACGCAATTCAGTGTGGGAGACTCCGGATTTATAGTTGAACCTTTGAAGAGTCTGAAAGCTTTCAGTGCGTATGATTTTGATGTGTGTTACGATCGTGCAGATATAGGTTCTTTTCAGGATATAACGTTCCGGGTAATTCATCCGAAAGATCTGTTGAAGGAGAAACAAACTACCAATCGCCCCAAAGACCAGGGCGATATTGAACATCTGAAAAATCTTTCTGAATAGACCTCCCACAGAACTCACAGATGATCACAGAATAAAAATGTATCGTCAGCTAACACACTTCTAGCAGCTGGAAGCCAGTGGCTAGAAGCTTTTTAAAGGGGAACATTCACATGCCGCTCCGCATGGTAGCTGGAGCGAACAAGCGGTCCTGCTTCAACGTATTTCAGGCCGCGTTTCAAGCCTTCTTCTTTATACATCTCAAATGTTTCAGGATGTATATATTCGGCTACTTCCAGGTGCATTTTGGTAGGCTGCAGATATTGACCCAGTGTGAGAATCATCAAGCCATTGGCAGCCAGATCGTCCATGGCTTTGAAAACTTCTTCTTTTGTTTCGCCAAGTCCCAGCATAATACCGGTTTTGGTGCGCATACCTGCTTCGCGGATTCTTTTGATCTGCTCGAGGCTGCGTTCATATTTAGCCTGCGGGCGCACCATGCGATATAGTCGGCCTACCGTTTCCATATTGTGCGAAACAACTTCCTGCTTGCCTTCTATCATTCGGTAAAGTGCATCCCAGTTTCCTTTGGTGTCAGGAATCAGTGTTTCGATGGTTGTTTCAGGACTTACTTTTTTAGTTTCTACAACGGTCTGGTACCAGACTTCGGCACCGCGGTCTTTCAGTTCATCGCGGTTTACAGATGTAATCACTGCATGCTTTACGCCCATCAGCTTTATCGCTTCGGCTACACGCTTGGGTTCTTCCACATCATATTCGGTAGGTCTTCCGGTAGCAACAGCGCAGAACGTACAGCTGCGTGTGCATACATTACCAAGAATCATGAACGTGGCCGTGCCGGCTCCCCAGCATTCGCCCATGTTAGGGCAATTACCGCTTTCGCAGATCGTATGAAGTTTATAATTGTCGACCAGTTTGCGCACTTTGGCATATTCTGGCCCTACCGGCAATTTAACGCGAAGCCAGTCCGGTTTGCGTTTGCGGGTCTCTTCCTGCGAAATGACGGGTAATTCGATCATGACGATATAATTAGGCGTTAGCGATTGCCCAGTAACCGGTAATCGCTAACACTTAACGGTGATTACTTTCCAATAAGTTCCTTGTATTGAGCAGCTGTAAGCAGACCGTCTGCTGAGCCAGTGATCTGGACTTTGATCATCCAGCCATCTCCGTATGGATCTTCGTTTACTTTTTCAGGGCTGCCATCGAGTATCGCGTTTACTTCCAATACTTTACCGGCAACCGGCATATACAGGTCTGATACAGTCTTTACAGCTTCAACTGTTCCGAAGATATCATGTTCGGCTACATCTTGTCCAACTGTTGTAATATCAACGTAAACGATGTCGCCAAGCTCGCTCTGAGCAAAATCAGTGATGCCAACAGTCGCAGTGTTACCTTCGATTTTAACCCATTCGTGGTCTTTGGTATACTTCAGTCCTTCCGGGATGTTCATGAGTATTCAGTTTTTTAGGTGCGGGCAAAAATAACGCAAAGTGTTTAAAGTTCAAGGGTTCAGGTTTAAGGTTCAAGGTTTAAAGTTCAAGGTTGAACAACCCTAAACTTTAAACTTTAAACCTTGAACTTTAAACTTTAAACTGAAAAGCTACTGAGCCAGGCTAAACCTGATCTGTGCGCCCATGCGCGTGGTTGCCCTGCGGTAGGAGTTGGAAACCTGCGGCTCGTTAATGGTGCGCTCAAAATAAAGCTGGATGTTCAGCTTCTGGTTCACCACGTAGCTGATGTTAGGACGCAGTTGGAAGTTAATGTTACCATTCGTGATAATGTTCAACTCATCAATCTTGCGCTGAATGGTTTTTGTATTGCCTACTGTTAAGTTCATGCGGAACGTAACATCATTCTTTAGTACTACTGTACGACCTTGCGTTTTGAACGGCAGCTTCATGTTGTTTTTGGTATAGCCCAATTCAAATGAGAAATCTTTACTGTTCATCTCGGTAATCTGTGCGTTGGAAACCGTGAGCGACAGGTCACGCTTTGTTTTATACTGGAAGTTGGCAGAGAGTCTTCCCTTGGTGCGCATGCTGATACCGATCAGTGGAGCGAACGTTTCGGAGATCATTACCTGGCTGATTACATATACCGGCACAAGCTTACCATCAGACTGCTTGCTGGCAAAGTAGCTGTTGTTATAATCAGTTACCGGCCGGTTTAACAGGAGGCGGTCTACATCGCCCACTACATTTGGATCAAGTGAGTTTGAATAATTCAAAACTGAATAGGATGACTGATACGCGTGCGATACAGTGAATGACTGAAATATATTTTTAAATGCTTCTAATTTGTTCAATCCATTATAGTCGAGACGCCAGTTAGGCAGTGGTGTTTTCGGGAAAGGGGAGAGGCCCATCTTGTTTACATCTTTGCCGGTATAGGCAGCAATGAAGGCAGGGATTAATACATCCTGTGAGGTAGTATCGTATGTCTCGCCCGGGTTTACTTGTTCCAGTCGCGATTTCATTTCAAGCAGGTTGCTTTCGAATGTATGAAACACCGATGACTCCACTTTGTTGTTACTGCTGTTAAAGGCCGTTTTTATACTGATGGTGGATATACGATAACTTCCGCTTCGGTTCGGGCTTAAATCTGCATAGAAGGTTGATGTTCCTGTGCTGTCGGCATTGCGAAATATAGACTGGAACATACTGGTTATATCTTTCTTCAGATCAAGCTGTATTTTCAGATCGGTTGAAGGCTCTATGTTTGCCCGCATGGATATACTCTGTGTTCTGGTCTGGCTGAAGGGCAGCGACAATTCACGGTTATCGGTAAGCCATCCGTTATCTCCTGCACGTTTGCGTATTTCAGGATTCTGGCTGCCCAACACAAAACCCCACCCCGGAGCATTCCAGTCTTTATCCATACCAAAGAATTTCGGTGTTTTACTAAAGCCCGGAAGTATAGTGCCTTCGGTAAGCGAATAGGTAGCATTGATCGAGCGCACCGACATCAGCATGCGGAAAAATCCTTTTACAAGGCCAGGCATTTCTGCAGGAGCTTTTACCGTATCGGCTTTCGCCTGTTGCTGCTGCTGCTTCGCCTGCTGCACACGTTGTTGTACCGACATGGGGCGTTTAGGCGTGTTCAGCTCCTTGAGGAATTTTACTTTGTTATACAGTTTTACCAGATCAATTTTTCCGGAAAAATTCTGATCGCGGCTGTTTTGTATGGTGTTCCTGAAATCAAATTCATCCGGCAGGTCATCGGGCAGATGCAGCGAGTCCGGGCGATTGACAGGCCCTGCCTTCCAGTTATAGCTTGCCTGATAGCGATAGTCAGCACCAAGCCAATCGGTAGCCGGTATCTTATCCAACGGCAATGTATAATTTACCGTGACACTCTGATCGAAGTTCTTCATACGACCCAGGCGTTTCAGGTTATGCCAGATACTATCTTTCTTCTCTTGCGTATCGATCTCTCCGAGAGGTTCATCGATAATCGCATTCGCACGTGAAGCATATTCGAACGACAGGTTTTTCGAGAAATTCCATCGAACATTATACTGCCGGTCGAACGTAAAATACTTCATGTAGTTGGCGGGCGACTCAATGAAATTGCCGGTGCCATCCGGATTGCGATAGGAAGTCTTGGTAAACGACCGGTTCAGGTCTGCCCGTATACCAATGCTGCTGGGCATTAGACTGAAATTGAAATCCTTGATCAACTTTAACCAGGGTGAGTTTAATCCTTTCGAATTTTTAAAAGGTTCTATACCCGTTGCCTTCGGAGTAAAAGTATAAGCTATAGATCCCTTCTGCTGTTTCTGGAAGGATTCGGCTGTGTTGAAATTATGACGCAGGCGATCACTATACGAATAGCTGAACGAAAAATTCTCAATGTCCCATAAATGCGAAGGTGCATCGGGCTTCACTTTTACTTTGCGCACGTTTACAAAGTTTAAACTTCGCCCGATCGTCTGGTCTTTTACAATGTTGAGATAGTTGGAGCGCTGATCGTCCTTAAAGGATTGCAGCGCAGCATCCAGTTTTAAGTCGGGGTTAGCAGGATCGTATAGCGGAGTAATCGTAGTTTTCTCATAGCTCACGAACATCGGTATTTTTATACCCGTGTTGCCCGGCAAAAGTTTATCGACATTTACGTTGGCAGATATATCATAACCCGTAGTCTGGTCGCGGGTACGCTCGGATATTTTGGAGCTTACACCACCAAAGCCAAAACCTGTGTGATGTACTGCACCGGTAATAGTGGCGAAGTCTGCAAGCTTGGCGCTGAGTGTAGCGTTGGCTGCCCAGCCCGGTGTTCGGTTAAATTCTGTAACACGCAATTCGTTGGCCCAGATACATACCTGGTAAGAACGCTTATCGTCTGTACGTGGATTGCGCACACCAATCATCAGCGATTGTACGGTGGTAAGGTCAGGTCGCCCGAAAACGCGGATACGATGTCGCCCTACTTCTCTTCCTTCTATCGGGTAAAATTGATTAAGCGATATATTTTCACGGTCGCGGTCGGCCTTCAGTCTTCGCAGTTCATCCAATGCTAAATCGATCTCATTTTCTTCGGGCCATACAGAACGTTCCCTGTCTCCGGTTACGGGTGTAGAGGTAATCTTTAGCGGTATTTCGATTTCATAGAAGTTAGAGTCAAGATCTTTACCCAGGCGGAGGAATGCGCGAAGATCATCGTCATGTGCATTTTGGCTATGTGCCGAGAAATACATTTTGATGCGGCCATAATTGAACAGATCGACAGACATGTTCTTGAACATAGCACGTGCATCGCCATCGCGTACGTCATCCGCGCAAAGCTGTGCTGACTGTTCATTAAGCTGGCGGGGTACAGATGATGTATTATCACGGTCGCGCACAACGCCCGGAGGAATTACATACGGTGGCTTGTTATCATTGCCTGCACCATTCTCTTCCAGATTTACCACCGATACCATAAAGTCGTCAGTAGTTTGCTCGTAGTTTGGCACCAAACCGCCCGATTGCAGGTTGCCGGTATATCTTCTCCAGCGGCTGCCTACCATGCGGAAGTTAGCCATACGCATTACGATCGGATCTTTAAAGCCGGTTAGCAGCATGCGTATATATTTGATAGACTTGAATCCATCGATATTACCATATTGACGTTCTGGTGTGCGCACCGGTATACGTACAAGATACCACGTAACCGTTTCCTTCGAGTTGTTGTTATTAGTAGTGATTTGATCGACCACATACTCACCGCCTACGCGAAGCTGGTTCGGCAGTATATTCATATCATACTCGTAATATTCTTCAAGTTCGCTCAGGGTGTTATCAGCATTCAGATCTTCGTTATCGGGTATAGTAGTGGCAGCACGTGCAATGAGATCGCCGCCGGTAATGATGGGTGAGTTGCCATCCATACCGTTAAAGTCTTTATAGCGTTGCAGAATTTTAGCGTTGAGATTACCACCATCAAATTCGCTATCGAAATAATAGCGGAAGTTATCGGCGGATGGATCTTGCCGCGCTTTCTCCCGGGCAGTAGGGCTGGTAATTTTGTTCAGAAATTTATCGTTGAAGAATGTCTGTTCGTTGGTGGTAGACATACCATCCAACCCCACGTCCTGATTCTCTCTTGAACTGGCCTCGTTATTAAATGAACTTGTCAGGTATTGTTGTGTAGTAACGTAGCCCCATTCGTTGGTTACAACGTTATCAGGAGTGAGTTGTCCGTTCGGAGGCAATCCGTTTTCAAAAGCATGTTTCGAATCGAGGATCACATCTTCCGATATACTTCCCAATTGAAATACAAGGCGCCCCCCGGTAGCATGCTTGGGTGTTCCGTTACCATCATTAATAAGACCGTTGTTTCCCTGGATGAATGGATCGAGCATCCAGAATTCAATGTATTCAATATTGGCTTTGTCGAAGTCAACTTCGGTTCTTACGGCGCTGGTTATACCTCCCCAGTTCTGTTCCGGGTTGGTAAGAAATCCATCATTGTCAAGCGATGGAGAATAATTATACGGACCGCGTTCTTTGGGATAATAGGCTATATCAAAGATCTGTTCATAAAATATACCTTGATTCAACTGGCGGTTGGGAAATATTTCCTGCGGGCCTACCGGACGAACGTAGTGGTTTTTGAGATCGTCATCAGAAATATTATCGGGCTTGAACCGGCCACCAGTTCTGTAAAACTGATTGTCGACTGAATACCATGCGATCTTTGCGCGTTTGAAACCGGCAGCCAGATCGTTGGTAAGGGTAGGTCCGTAAAAATTATTGGTTGTTTTAGGTGTTGCTGCAAGTTTCCATCCCTGCGGGTTCATCAAAGTATAGGGCGTTGCCGAATTTTCGAAGTCATCGATATACCCGGTGCCCTGCCCGTTAATCACGTTGGATGTTCCGGGTAAAAGCTGTGCAAATTCGCCGGTAACATTTACAGTGGATTGTTCTTTAGTTTGTAGAAATGGAAGTGCATCAACAATCTTGGTGAGCATGCGGCTCTTTTTATTCATGTTGAAGTCAAAACCATATTGAATATTGCGGGCAGGCTCCGTGCCAATCTGGTTACGGCTAATGATGGGCCGTTCGTTATAGTATAGTAACGTAGAGCCGAGGTTTACATCATCATTTAATTTATAATCGAGGCGTGTACCGAGTAAGCTTCGCGTCTGGAATGCAAACGGATCTGACTGTTCGTATTGGACTTCTATTTTTTTTCCTGAGCTTAATATCGCATCGTTCAGGATTGTTACCTTTCCGAAGGTATAGTCTACCACGTAATCTGTTCCTTCATTCAGGGGTATACCACCGGCATATAGTTTTACGGATCCCTGCGATACACCAAAACCCGGAATCAGAATTTCTTTAGACGATCCGGCATTGTATGTACCCATCAGGTAAAATTTGTTCTTGGTGGTATATAGCTCGGCATCCGCTTTTGTTGTGTTGTATAGCGAGTCGTAGGAGTATTTCTGTATCAGGTAGCTCTCGTTGGGTTCGCCTCTGAAAGCTCTTTTCAACCCATCGCTAAAGGGCTTCAGGTAAGGAAAGATGATGGCACCGGTTTGTGTGTTGATCGTGATGTTCTCAACAAAGTCGAAGTTACCATCGCGGCCCGGGTCGTTTACCGGGTTGAGTCGGTCGAGTCCTAATATTTCAATAAGTTGCTTTTCGCGAAGGGCAGCAGAGCCGTCTTGTAACTGTGGGTTGTTAACACCGGTGCGTGCATCGCGGTATACTATGCGAAGTTGAAATCCATCGCGTGTAAGCTGGCTCACGTTGAGGTTATAGATGTTTTTCATCATCAGATCCCAGGTGGGTATGGGCCTCTTCAACTCATCGCGTATAGCTACTTTTCGCGGGCGCAATAGTTTCAGGAAGATCACTTCGTCATCCTTCAGGTTTGAATAATCTTCCGTTAATTCCCCTACAGTATATACTCGTCCGTTGTATGTATATTGATACGCAACGGCAAGTGCTTCATCATTCTGCAACTTCCGCGAAAGCGTGATATACCCGAGTTGTGGATGGAATGTAAACTCTGTGGGAGCGAGCTTGCGTGCTCCGGTTATTTTTTCAAAATCAGTACCGTTGTTGTTATCACCGGCGAAAAATCCTTCGAGCGTAGCGTTGATGTTATCAGGATTCCGGTCAAATTTTCTCACCTGTCCAAAAAGGTTATTCGAATTATTGCCATTGGGTAGCGTTGAGCCCGCAGAGGTAACCGTTTGTGTGTTGTAAATTACTTTGGGTTCAGCAAGGTCCATCAAACCAATGGCATTGCGCAGCGTTTGTGTATCGTTATTCCGGTTTAACACATATACTTCTACACGTGTTACGTTTACGTTCGATACAATCTGCGGTAAGCTGCTGACAGAGCGTTCATAATTGTCGCGGAAGAATTGCCCCAGGAAGAAGTGGCGGTTGTCATCGTAGTTGGATGCTATAATTTCGAATGGGCGTCCTTGTCCGCCATTCGATCCCTGTCCGCCTACATCAATGGAAGATGCTTTACCGCGTTGCGTTGTAGCAATGGTGGTAACGTTCAGTTTACCGAACTGCATACGCGCCTTTACCCCGAAGAGGTTTTGTGCGCCTTGTATCAACGTGTTGTTCAGCGGGAGA
The DNA here is from genome assembly GCF_036786105.1 of Ohtaekwangia sp. NCBI lineage: Bacteria > Pseudomonadati > Bacteroidota > Cytophagia > Cytophagales > Fulvivirgaceae > Ohtaekwangia > Ohtaekwangia sp. The sequence goes on along the minus strand of NZ_DAIQRQ010000006.1, from coordinate 86,748 downwards.
CTAACGTTACCGATTTCCAGCTTTTGAAGTATATCTTCTTTGAAGCCGGTATATTCAACCTTCATGTTGTTCTGAAAGTCGAATGAATTGTTGTTATCGAAATTGGCAGTAACCGCGAGTTTCTCACCGATCTTGCCCACTACGCTCATGTTGATCTGCTGATCGAATTCAAAACCTCCATTACGCTGCTGGCGAATAGGAAGGGTAGGGTTGAACATGCGTTGAAAAGACGCGCCGAAGTCGAGCGTAACAAATCCGCGCGGTACCAGTTCTATATAGCTGCCACCGAAAATGCGATCGAGCACCGGGCTCAGAAATATTTTAGGAACAAACCCGCGGCCGCTCACCGGGCTCTCGCCATCCTGCGCCTTGGCCCGGCCCTGCCAGTAACTTTTTAATATCTGCCGATCCTGGTATTGTTTAAATTCCTCAAACGACATACTGGAAGCAGGCCGGTAGTTGAGGTTTCCTATCTTTTCGTAAATGGTATAGTTGAGCGCTGTATCGATCTCCACATCCAGTTTCATCTGATTGGGATCTTTCAGATATAGCGGTGATTCAGTCTGACGGTTGGAGAACGGATCTCCGTATCGGTCGGATGGCCTGTACGTTGGGCGCTTGTCTGGTTTATAGGGGAGATTGCGCGTAGTATCAGAAGATACACGCGTGGTGTCTTGCCGCTGCGCAATTGCATCGTCGGCCAGCCAAAAGAAGCTGAGCCATGCAATGATAACGCGGCCAAGCTTGAGGGTAACGTGGGGTTGTAGAGTAAAGACTCTCAAGCGTCTAGGCGTTTTTTAGGGCTTGTTTAACTAAATTTTCTAAGGTAATGGTATTTCCTGATTTTTTCAGGACGGCATCTACACTTTTCTCTGCAGTTGCTTTGGGCAGACCCAACACAAGCAAAGCAGATAACGCTTCTTTGCGCAGGGTATTGTGAGGGCCTGACGAAATAGTAGGTTGACTTTCTTCCCAGTTTTCTTTTTTGAGTTTGTCGCGTAACTCAATGATTACGCGCTGCGCGGTTTTCCCTCCTATACCTTTTATACTTTGCAAGGCTGCAGCATCTTCGCGCACGATGGCTGACTTTAATTCCTGGCTGTTCATATAGGAGAGCATGACCACTGCTGTGCTTGGGCCGACTCCGTTTACCGATATCAGTTGTTGAAACAGCCGTTTCTCTGATTCGGCACTGAAACCGAATAATACATGGGCGTCTTCGCGTATAGCAAGATGTGTATGAAGCATGATGTTTTCCTGCTCCTTGATATCTGAAAAAGTTTGAAGTGAAATATGAACCAGATAGCCCACACCATTGACATCGATCACAACGTGCGTTGGGTCTCGGTGAACGAGTCTCCCTTTAAGGAATGCAATCATAGGTTAAAAAATATAGGGTTGTTTGGGTTTACAAAGATTGCAAAAGAATCGAAACAAGAAAGTGCAGAATTCTATAGGAACTATACATTTCCTGTATTTATAGCGATGCGGTTTTGAAGCGGCAATTAATTCTACAATGCAATGCTGGTACGGTATATCACAGATTGCATTCTGCATTTTTTAAGGCCTGCATGCTGCGATCGCATGCGCTGTACCCGGTGCTTAAAAAAAATATAGCATATTATGGGGGATGACTGGGGCACAAAATCAGTAATTAATATGCCGTATAACAAGGCAACAAGGCTCGTTAACCGGTGGATACAATGGGCTCGAAATTTATGCAAACGATGTAAGAATTTTTTCACCAGAATAAACTCCGGGCCGGCACAGGCATTCAGAATTTTCCTACGAGGATGTTGTAAGAATTTGTTCTTCAGTAAGTTGACTGTATTTCAGGCGTGAGCCGAAGAGATGGTGTTAACTTATTGTAAACAATTTGTGGAAAGATTTAAACGTGCTTTAAAGTTTAATTGTGAGGCTTCCGATACTTTTGCCGAACTCTTACGAAACCATTAATCTAAAATTAAACTATGCGGAGAATTCTACTTCTAACCCTAACCTTTATGCTGGTAGGTGCTTCGGCCCTGTTGGCACAGGTTACCACTTCCTCCATTGCGGGGATTGTAATTGATTCCAAGGGTGAGGCCCTGCCGGGAGCTACGGTGGTGGCAACTCACACTCCTTCCGGAACTACGTATGGAACCACAACACTTGCCGATGGCCGGTATACATTGCCCGGTATGCGTGTAGGTGGTCCGTATACTGTAAAAGTATCTTTCGTAGGCTATAAGGAGCAGGTATTTGAAAATATATTCCTGAACCTCGGTGTTACAGCCGATGTGAACGTAAAGCTGGCTGACGAAAGCACTGAACTGAGCGAAGTTGAAGTGGTTGCTACCCGCAATGATATCTTCAGTTCAGATCGCACCGGCGCTGCTACATCTTTCAGCAGAAACAACATCAACAGCCTTCCTACCATTGGCAGAACTGTGAACGATATTGTGAAGTATAATGCTTACGGTAACGGTAGCTCATTTGCCGGCCAGGATAGCCGCTTCAACAACTTTACTATTGACGGTTCTGTGTTTAACAACGGTTTTGGTCTGGGTAGTTCTGCACAGGCCGGCGGTCGTACCGGAACAACGGCTGTATCGCTTGATGCATTAGACGAAGTGCAGTTGAACGTAACACCGTTCGATGTGCGCCAGGCAGGTTTTGCAGGTGCGGGTATCAACGCCGTTACGCGCTCCGGTACAAATGACATAACCGGATCGGTATACTACCTGTTCCGCAACAGCAAGCACGACATGGTGGGTAAGAAAGCAGACGGACAAAGTCTGCCCCCGGTAAGCATCAATGAGAAAACAACAGGTTTCCGCATTGGCGGACCGATCATCAAGAATAAATTATTCTTCTTTGCGAACGTTGAACAGTTCAAGAGCTCTACGCCTGCATTGGATTGGGTAACTGCAAAAGACGGTGCTTCGGGTAACATCTCCCGCGTTACAGAAGCTGACCTTCTTGATCTCAAGAACTTCATGCAAACTAAATTTAACTTTAATCTTGGCGCCGTTGATAACTTTAACAACAATATAAAAAGTACAAAAGGCTTGTTGCGCCTGGATTATAACATTAACCAGCATCACAAACTTTCTATTCGCTACTCGCACCATAATTCAACATCTGATCAGATCATCAGCAACAGTAGCAGCAGTAACACCGCCGGTAACGGTAACCGTACCAACTCTGCACTGGCTATATCTCCACAGAACACAGGCTATATCATTGAAGATAACACGCGTTCTCTTGCTGCCGAGCTTAACTCTACCTTCGGTGGTAAATTTGCCAATAACTTCGTAGCAACTTACAACAAGCAGATTGAAGACCGATCGTACAAGACTTCTGAGTTTCCTACCATTGATATTTTGAATGGCGGAACAACCTATACTTCCATTGGTTTCGATCCGTTCACCCCAGGCAACAAGCTGAACTATTCTACGCTGAACATTACCGATAACCTGACATACTTTGCCGGTAAGCATACAGTAACATTAGGTATTGCCTACGAACACTTCACGTCTAACAACGTGTTCTTCCCTTCATCAAACGGTGTATATGTATATAACTCAATTGCAGATTTCAAAACTGCAGCGCAGGCGTTCCTGGATCGTCCAAACGACCCGGTATCACCGGTAACAGTAGCACGTTATAACCTGCGTTATTCTTTGTTGCCAAATGGTGCTGATCCGCTGCAGGTGTTGAAAGTAGCTACCTATAGCTTCTATGCACAGGATGAATTCCAGGTGACTGATAAATTGAAAATCACTGGCGGTATCCGTGGAGATGTATTCTCGTATGATAACTCAACGGCAGCCGATTTTACCAACCCGGTAGTCGGTTCTTTGACATTTAAAGATGAGAATAATAACGACTATACTGTTAATACAGGTGCTTTCCCTAAAACACGCCTGCTGATATCACCACGCTTCGGATTTAATTTTGATGTAACCGGTGAGAAGACTACGCAGATCCGCGGTGGAACTGGTTTGTTCGTGTCGCGTATACCGCAGGTATTGGTTTCTAACCAGCTTGGTAACAACGGTGTGAACACAGCCGTGATCAACGTTACCGGTACAACCGCATATCCGTTCAGAACTGATCCAAGCGGTTTTATTCCTACTACTACTGATATTACAAAACTTCCTCCATACGTAGTAAATGCTACCGATCCGAATCTGAAGTATCCTAAAGTATGGAAGTCTAACATCGCCGTAGATCAGCGTCTTCCACTTGGTTTGATCGCTACTGCCGAGTTTATTTACAACAAGAATATTCAGGCACTTCGCTATATCGATGCTAACCTGAACGGTCCTGACCGTACCTTTACCGGTGATGATACACGCGGTCGTTTCCCTGCATCAGGTCTTTCAGGATCTGCGGCAAGCGCAGCACGTTACAGAAATGCAGCCGTTACAAACGTATTTGTGTTGAAGAACACGAAAACAGGGAACTCCTATACAGCTACTGCAAAGATCGAGAAGCCTCTTTCAAAAGGATTCAGCGGTATGGTAGCGTATACATACGGACAAGCCCGCGATATGCAATCGGTGGGTAGCACAGTACAAGCGAATATTCCTACTGTTGCCGGACAAAATTACCTCGGTACTTCTTATGCCGATAACGACCTCCGTCACCGAATCGTAGGGTATGTAAACTATCGCATTGAGTATGGTGAGAAACTGGGTGGTGCTACTATGTTCACGCTCGGTATGTTGTCTAACAGCGGCAGCAAACTTTCTTATACATATGGTAACGACCTGAACGGCGATGGTCAGAACAACGACTTGATCTATGTGCCGAACAACGCTTCAGAGCTTTCGTTTGCTCCGCTTACGGTAGGTTCTACTACTTATACTCCAGAGCAACAACAGGCTGCTTTCGATGCCTATATTGATGGTAACAAGTATCTGAAAACCCGCAGAGGTCAATATGCTGAACGTAACGGTGGTTACTATCCCTGGTTAACCCGTTTCGACTTCACATTCATTCAGGAGTTTTACGTGAAAGTTGGGCCTAACGAAAAGAAGAACACTATCCAGTTGCGTGCTGATATTCTGAACGTAGGTAACCTGATCAATAATGCATGGGGTGTTGGTAATGCCTCTACTACCACCAACCCGTTGTCTGTAGCCAGCATTGGTGCAGATGGTAAGCCTGTCTATAAAATTGCTACACAGAACATCAAGAATGGCGATACAACCGAAACAATCTTGTTGAGAGATTCTTTCGTGAAAAGTGCAACGCTAAGCAACGTTTGGCAGGCACAGATCGGTATCCGCTATATCTTTAACTAATTTATATTTAACCGATTTTTAAAGAAGCACCCTTTGCCGGGTGCTTCTTTTTTTATTTATATATCTTCGTGTATTATGAAAAGTATATTTCTTTCTGCTGGTATTCTGCTGTTTGCAGGTGCAGCGTGTATGGCACAATCCAAAACCAATCATTTTGTGCGCACAGGAAAATTACCACTCGTGTGCGGGCACCGTGCAGGGTATTATGCTCAGTTTCCGGAAAACTCTTTGCCGGTAATTGATTATACGGTGCGTAAAAGTAAAGTACAACCTGCCATTGTAGAGGTAGATATACGCAGGAGTAAAGACGGCACACTGTATATATTGCACGATGAAACACTCGATCGTACTACGGACGGGCAAGGTAAGATTGCTGAGCTATCGGATGCTTATTTAAAAACGATACACCTTAAACTTGCCAATGGTGAATTAACGAAGGAGAAGATTCTCACACTTCAGGAATTACTGAAATATGCCAAACATAAAAATGTAATCCTGATGCTTGATATAAAAACAGATGTGTGGAAAGAAACACTGGATGCCGTACATAGAAGTGGTCTTGATAATAAATGCATGGTGCTTACATTCGATCCTGCCGTGAGCAAAAAGGTTTATGATATCACAAAGACAGTGGCTATATCTTGCCTGATCAAGAACGAAGAGCAGTGGAACGATATACAAAAGTTTTCCATACCGGCACATCAACTCATCGCCTATATACATGAAACTACCGATGTTGCCTTAATTGACCAATTAAAAAAGCAAGGTATACCTGTAATGACCGATGTGAGTGAGAATAATAAAGGAAACACCGAAGCAATGGACAAAGATTACTATCGTGACCTGGTAAAGAATAAAAGGCTGGATATTTTAATTACAGATTATCCTGTGGAAGCATCGGAAAAGCTTCAGTAAATATATACTGTATATTAAGTATATATTAGTCATGTATAATTGGTATAGGCGTGCGGTGAGCACGCTTTTTTATTTGCTGGCGGGAAATCCGTACCTTTGTCTTTACTATGTTGGTTTCAGTACAATCCTGGTTGAGAGTTTGTCTCCTCTCAATCGTGGCAATTTCCTGCAATCCGCCTCAAAAAGAAGGTTTTTCTTCTAAAACGGCCGTTCGTATAGACCTTGATGCAATTCGCAAACGAGGCTATTTAAACGCGTTGGTGGATAATAATTCCATCAGTTACTTTATTTATAAAGGTAAACCCATGGGCTATGAATACGAGCTCCTGCAGTTGCTTGCCAAAGAATTGAATGTTAGTCTCAAAATAAAAGTTACCAGTGGTGTAGAGACTGCTATAGATCAGTTAAACAAAGGCGAAGGCGATATTATCGCTTTCCCGATGACCATTAACAAGCCGCGCAAAGAATGGATAGCATTCACACGTCCGTTATTTAATACGTACCAGGTACTTGTTCAACGCAAGCCCGGTAACTGGCGTAAGTTAAATGAAGATCAAATCAACGACAGCGTTATACGCACACCAACGGAGCTTGGTGGCAAAGAAGTATATGTTATAAAAGGTACTAGTCATGAAATGCGCATGCATAATCTTTCGGAAGAGATTGGCACCGATATACTTATTCGCGAAGATTCAGTGACTACGGAAAGCGAAGCTTTGATACGGAAAGTTTCTGTTGGTGAAATAGACTATACGGTAGCCGATCATGCCATAGCGCAGGTAAATGCAGCATACTATCCTAACCTCGACGTAAAAACCGTGCTCAGTGTGCCACAACAGATAGCATGGGGCGTACGTAAAAATTCGCCGGCATTATTGCAATTTGCAGATGCATGGCTTGGCAGAATAAAGAAACAGCCAACGTTTATGGTAATCTATAATCGTTACTTCAAAAGTCCGCGCACATCGCTGGTGCGTATGAAGAGCGATTATTTTTCATACGGCAGCAATCGTTTATCGCCTTACGATGATCTGATAAAGGCCGGAGCAAAAGAGCTTCGCTGGGATTGGCGCCTGCTGGCTTCGGTGGTATACCAAGAATCCAAATTCAATCCGGATGATGAATCGTGGGCCGGCGCACGTGGCCTCATGCAGTTAATGCCCGAAACAGCAAAACGTTTTGGTGCACAGGATCCCACCGATCCCAGGCAAAGTTTATATGCCGGTGTGCGTTATTTGAAATACCTCGACAGGTATTGGAGCAAATCTGTATCAGACTCGGTGCAGCGCCTCAAGTTTGTTTTAGCTTCTTATAACGCGGGCCTGTCGCACGTGCAGGATGCAAAGAAGTTATTACTGAAATATGGGAAAGATAAAGATGTTTCCCTGTGGGACGATAATGTGCAGGTATACCTGCTGAAGAAATCAGAATCAAAATTTTATCGCGACCCCGTTGTATCAGCCGGATATTGTAAGTGTGAAGAACCGGTAAATTATATACAGGATGTATTCGATCGTTACGAAGAGTATAGAACTCATATCAAAAACGATCTGTTTGATGAAAGCGCCATTCAGCATGCTGTAACATCTAATTAATACGTTACCACTTGTTAATTTTTATCACGTTTCAACACGTTAAAAGTGGTTATTTAACGATTGTTTTAGAGTTGTTGTCATAATAACTTTTCCCCATTAATTAAACCCTCAAAAAAATGAAAACTCTCAAAACATTCATGAGGTTATGGCTGTTGCTATGCTTCATGGTGGTTGTGTCGTGCGACCACTGGTGCTCACATCCTCACGCTTGTCGTATTGCTAAAGTTAACTGGGAAGGCAAATGGCACCAGGCTTATTACAGTCCGAGTGGCCGGTTGGTAAAACTGGAAGCAACCGGTAGTAAAATCCTGTTTTATTATGACGGTGCCGATAAACTTACGAAAGCTGAAATATATACTACAGACCCTGTGCCTAAATATACGTATGAGTATATACAGGGGCCCTATGGAATTGTGAAATCGACCATAACAGAATCGGGCGGCTTTGTTCGTACACTCGATTTTCATTACGCATCACCTTCGCGTGTTGATTATTTTGTGGATAGTGAGTTTGGTGGAGCTCCCGGTGACCCAGCTACATTTGTTATTACCAAACAACTCCATTATAGTGGTGGCAACATTACCGTTGTGGATGGTACCGTAAGTGGAAACCTGTTTACTGTATACTCAGGGTTGAAGTACGATAAGAAGGATAACCCATTCTTACACCTGGCAGCAGCCGTTGGTAACCCTGCTTTTTTTCCGGCATGCAACCTGGTGTCGTATCCGGTAGTAGATTATGATATATCTATATTGAGTATATTCTCACAGCACAATCCCAAAAAAGCCCGTTACGATGTAGATGATGGAGCCGTGATTCAGGATCAGGAATTTCAATATGTATACAATGCCGATGCGGTTTCATCTATTCACTGGATTGATACATACGGAAACAAAGACTATGCGTTCGAGTATAATTGTTCGTTCGGTAGCGATGAAGATTAAAAGTGCTATGCGTCCGTCATCAGCCGGGTAACCGCTGAATGATGGAGGAGAGATCCAGCGATTCCCAGCTGTTCTCTATTCCAGGTCTGCTCATCACTTCGTCCATGATCTTCTTTTGTGTACGACTGATCGAGTAGGCCTCGGAATAGCGGATGGAATCGTTGAACGTTACCATGGAATATAGCGGTATCCAGCGATCAGGATACGCTGCATGTAGTTTAGCCTCGATCTTTTTGCGCAGCAGAAAATCTGCATCTGTTACCAGGTCGCGCATCTCAACAAAATTATCCAGTGCCAGTTGTGCAATAGCATCGGTATCCGACTTGCGTTCCTGCTGAAATTCCTGAAGCACTTTTTCCCAATCATCATGATGCCTGTTGAGTAATGCATTCAATATTCGGCAATCTTCAAAACCTGCATTCATGCCTTGTCCATAAAAAGGAACGATGGCGTGGGCAGCATCACCGATCAGTAACGTCTTGTTACGAACCCAGGGAAAGCACTTCATGGTAACTAATGATGAAGTCGGGTTTTGATTAAAGTCCTGCAGCAGGGAAGGCATCAGCTTTGTGGCATCCGGAAAATTCGTGGCAAAGAAATTTTTTATAGCCAGATCTGATGTAAGCGATGCAAAAGACACATCTCCTTCAAACGGAAAGAACAAGGTACAGGTAAAGCTTCCGTCCGGGTTCGGCAGGGCAATCATCATATAGCTTTGACGCGGCCAGATATGCAGCGTATTTTTTTCCAACGGAAAGCCACCGCGCGGCCCTGCCGGGATATGAAGTTCTTTATAGCCATGCGCAATATACTCTTGTGAAAAATCAAAACGATCGAACGATTGTAATGCCTGGCGTATGGCAGAGAATGCTCCATCCGCCCCGATGATATAGTCGAAGATGTGCATCTCCAAATGATTTTCCGGAGACGCAACTGTAAGTGTCGTTCGATCTGTATCAACCTGTATAACACGCTGATTGAAATGCAGTGAAGCACCTTCTGCCTCCGCTTTGTTCATGAGCACGATATTAAGGTTACTGCGTGAAACAGAATTTATATACTGTCCTTCTTTTCCATACGGCTGAAAGGTGAGGTTGCCTTGCAAATCGTGTATCGTACGGCCGTGCATCGGTATAGCTACTGGTTGAATGGCATCCGCCAGTCCGACTTCTTCGAGTGCCCGTATGCCGCGGTTACTCAAGGCGAGGTTGATGGACCGGCCTGTCAGCAATGTGTTTTTGCGCATGTCGGGCCGGCGCTCAAATAACGAAATCCTGTATCCGCGTTTGCGCAAGTATATAGCAAGCAGCGAGCCCACCAATCCTGCGCCAACAATAGCAATGTGTCTGGATTGTGCCATTCTATATAGATAAGGGTAGATATACTATAGAAATTTCTTGATGATCTCGCCAAATCTGAATACTTCTTCAAAAGTGTTATACAAAGGTACCGGTGCTATGCGTATAACGTTCGGCTCACGCCAGTCGGCAATCACACCGTGCTTCTTCAGTTGAGTAAATATCTTTTTACCGTTCTGTTTCATGAAGAGCGAAAGCTGGCAGCCGCGTTCATCAGGATTATTCGGTGTAATGATCTTGATCGTATTTTCCAGCGGATCGAGTTCTTTGAGTATAAATTCGAGATAAGAAGTGAGTGCTATACTCTTTTTGCGCAGCGCTTTAATACCCGCTTCCTGGAAAATTTCCAATGATGCCAAATGAGCTGCACCCTGAAATACCGGTACATTCGATACCTGCCAGCCATCTATACCGGGCATGGGCCTGAATCCTTTTTTCATTTGGAACCGCTCTTCTTCGAGCTGTCCCCACCATCCGGCAAAGCGCGGAAGATTTTCGTTGTTGCTATGTTTTTCGTGCACGAAGGCTCCGGCTATAGCACCAGGTCCTGAGTTTAAATATTTATAACTGCACCACACGGCAAAGTCAACTTCGTCTTTATGCAGGTTGAGCGGCACGTTGCCAACCGCATGTGCCAGATCAAAAGCCGCGAGCGCACCTACCTGATGGGAAGCGGCTGTAATAGCTTTTATATCGAAAAACTGACCGGTATAATATTGCACACCTCCTAACAATACCAGCGCTGTTTCACGTCCATGTTCTTCAATTGTTTTGAGTACATCTTCGGTGCGAAGCGTATACTCCTCTTCGCGCGGTTTTAATTCAATCAGTGTGGTATCCGGGTTTAATCCGTGAAATCGTATCTGGGTTTCGAAAGCGTATTGATCAGAAGAAAATGCACCGGCTTCTGCAATGATCTTGTAACGTTCGCTGGTAGGAATATAGAACGATACCATCAGCAAATGAAGGTTGATGGTAAGGTGATTCATAGCCACTACTTCACTGGTCTTGGCACCCACAACAGCCGCTAATGTTTTCTTGGCAAAGTGATGGTATTTTACCCAGGGTCTTTTGGCGTGAACGTGTCCTTCGCCACCCAGCGCAGCCCAGTCGTCAAGTTCCTGCTGAATATACTTTTTGGTTGTTTTAGGTTGAAGTCCCAGCGAATTTCCGATAAGATATATAGCAGGCTTCTTGTTTAAGGAAGGTATATAAAACCTGTTGCGATAGTCCCGCAACGGATCTTCGCGATCAGCTTTTTTAGCGAAAGCAAGTGAATTACTATATTTCATGAGTGTGCCTTTTTTAAATCTTCCAATCTTCTAATTTTTCAATCTTCCAATTTTCTAATCTTTCAATTTGTTTAAAACAACGAAAGCTGCCGCAGCATAGCACCCTCATGATATAGCAGCCATTCTTTATTTTCAAGCCCGCCACCATAGCCAATAAGATCTCCGCTTTTACCGATCACGCGGTGGCAGGGTACAATAATCGCGATCGGGTTCTGCCCGTTGGCAAGTCCCACTGCGCGGATAGACTTTATGTCGCCAACCTTTAACGCAATGTCTTCATACGAAACCGTTTTGCCGTACGGAATGGTAAGCAGTGCATTCCATACCTTTAACTGAAAGACAGAGCCACGCAGGTCCAGATCAACGGTAAAGAATTTTCTTCCCTTATAAAAGTATTCCTCCAGTTCTGCTATACATTGATCGGTAGCAGCGGTTGGCATCTCTTCCTGCCTGGAGTCTTTCAAAAAGTTTACCGTGATGATCTTCTCGTGCTCAGATTCAATAAGAAGCTCACCTACCGGTGATGTATAATATGCTATCCCTTTCATACAATAGATCGTGGACTGCATTATACAAATCTTGCGTCAGCTTCCATCACTGTGCCACACTTTTTGCAGGTGCGCAGTTCTTTTGATCCATAGAATTCGCGGAAACGCGGAAGAAAATCTTTCTCAATGTTATCGAGGTGAAAGCGATACTCATGCAGCTTGTTGTTGCAGTTATCGCAATACCAGATTAGTCCGTCCTGCACTTCCGGTTCTATGCGTTTACATTCAATCACTAAACCGACAGAATTAGCAGGTCGTTCGGGCCTGTGCGGGACGCGTGCCGGAAGCAAAAACATTTCTCCGGCCCGCACCGGTATATCCACCGGTTTACCATCTTCCTGTATACGCACGTTAATGTCACCCTCCAGTTGATAGAAGAGTTCTTCTGTTTCATTAAAGTGATAGTCTTTGCGGGCATTGGGGCCGCCCACGATCATTACAATATAGTCGCCAGCTTCAGTATAGAGGTTCTTGTTTCCTACCGGTGGTTTCAGAAGATCGCGGTTATCGCGTATCCACTGATTTAAATTAAAAGGTCTGCGAATGGCCATAGAAATGTTTTTAATAGCTGTGTTGCTAGGTGAACCTGTCTAATCCTTCTTAAATTTAACAACAATTCAATTATATACTCTTTGTTATGAATCTTGATTTAACCGGGAAGCGCGCAGTGGTTTGCGGCAGCACGCAAGGTATAGGAAAAGCCGCAGCACTTGAGCTTGCCTTGCTCGGTGCGCATGTTACATTAATTGCCCGGAATGAGGAAAAACTTAAAAGTGTGATGCAAGAGCTTGCTGTTAACAAGGGACAGCAACATAATTACATTGTGGCGGACTTTCAGGATCCTGATGTGTTGCAACAGAAAGTAAAGCAACATGCAGCTGCGCAGCCTGTGCATATTTTAATAAATAATACGGGAGGGCCACCCGCCGGACAAGCAATCGATGCGAAGTTGGAGGATTTTCTGAAGGCCTTTTCCAGTCACCTGTTGTGCAACCAGGTGTTGGTGCAAGCCTATACACCGGCAATGAAAGAGGCTGGTTATGGAAGGATTATAAATGTAATCTCTACATCGGTAAAAATTCCCATTCGCGGTTTGGGAGTTTCCAATACTACGCGCGGTGCTGTGGCGAACTGGTCGAAGACATTGTCACTGGAGTTGGGGGTGTTCGGCATCACGGTGAATAATGTATTGCCCGGCTCTACCATGACGGGGCGATTGGAGGAGATTATTAATACCCGGGCAACCAAAACCGGGAAGAGCTTTGATACTGTTAAAAAAGAAATGACAGAAGAGATACCTATGGGACGCATTGGCGATGCTTCGGAAGTAGCGGCAGCCATTGCTTTCCTGGCTACACCGGCCGCAAGCTATATCAATGGTATTAACGTTCCGGTAGATGGCGGCCGCACCGGTAGTTTATAGTATATATGGATAAGATCTTAAATTATATCAACGGTGCGTTGGTAGAGCCGGTATCGGCACAATACCTCGATAATTATACACCGGCAGAAGGAATTGTATATAGCCTGGTTCCGGATTCTGATGTGCGCGATGTAGCGAATGCCACTGAAGCAGCAAAGGCTGCATTTGAAAGCTGGTCAGCAATGCCTGTGGAACAAAGGTCTGCTATACTGCAACACGTTGCCAACCTCATCGATCGCGATCTGGATGCATTGGCATTAGCCGAAAGCATTGATAACGGAAAGCCGGTGTCACTGGCGAAAGCGGTAGATATACCACGTGCTTCTGCCAACATGCGCTTCTTTGCCACAGGTGCTATACATTTTGCCAGTGAAGCACACGTCACCGGCAAAGAAGCGGTTAATTATACGCTGCGAACTCCGGTAGGGGTTGCCGGTTGTATATCGCCGTGGAACCTGCCGCTATATTTGTTTACGTGGAAGATTGCACCTGCACTGGCAGCTGGTTGCACGGTAGTGGCAAAACCATCGGAGCTCACACCGATGACTGCGTTTCTCTTTTCAAAACTTTGTATAGAAGCCGGTTTGCCTGCGGGTGTACTGAATATAGTGCATGGCCTTGGGCCTAAAGCGGGACAAGCCATCATTGAGCATCCGGATATACCGGCTATATCTTTTACGGGTGGAACGGTTACCGGTAAAAAGATTGCTGCTACGGCTGCGCCCATGTTCAAGAAACTTTCGCTGGAGTTAGGAGGTAAAAATCCAAATATCATTTTTGCAGATTGTGATTGGGAACAGGCGTTGAATACATCACTACAATCTTCATTTTCAAATCAGGGCGAAATATGCCTGTGCGGCTCGCGTATCTATGTAGAGCGAAGTATATATGAAGAATTTACGCATGAGTTTGTAACGCGAACCCAAGCGCTCACGATTGGTGATCCGTTGGAAGCAGGCACACGCATAGGAGCGATGGTATCGCAGGCACATACTGAAAAGGTATTATCATATATAGAACTGGCGAAGAAAGAAGGCGGTACTATTTTAACCGGCGGCAATCGCGTAACTATACCGGGGCGATGTGCATCCGGATATTTTATTGAACCTACGGTTATTGCCGGGCTCAATCATCACTGCCGCACCAATCAGGAAGAGATTTTTGGCCCCGTAGTTACCATCATGCCTTTTGAAACCGAAGAAGAAGTGCTGGGCTATGCCAACAGTACACCGTACGGATTATCGGCTACCCTCTGGACGGATAATCTAAAGCGTGCACACCGTATAGCGGCAGGTATAAAGAGTGGCATCATTTGGGGGAACTGCTGGCTCTTCCGCGATCTGCGAACTCCATTCGGTGGCATGAAACAATCTGGTGTAGGTCGTGAAGGTGGGTGGGAAGCACTGCGATTTTTTACGGAAGCAAAGAACGTTTGTATTAAACTCTGACCGGTCTGCTGAATTTTTTATTCTTAATCTTTTAATTATTTATACCTGTACAAGCCGTATCCGATCGCGATGCTAGGAATTTGAATGGATGTACTGTATCCTTGAGGCGGCAACTGTAAATTTTATCATGAAGTTTTTCGACATCAATAGCATCATCTTTGAAGTGCTGGGCTATAAAATGAGTTACCTGGAGTTCTGGGGGTTTGTATCGGGCGCTATTGCTGTATGGCTATCCGCGAAAGCGCATCTCTGGAGCTGGCCTATTGGTATTATAAACGTAGTGCTATCGTTCTTTTTGTACTACCAGATTCAATTATACCCGGATATGTTTCTGCAGATATTTTTCTTTGTAACCAACGTGCTGGGATGGTGGCGTTGGGCGAACCCGAAACCAGGTGAAGAAGACCGCAGGAAAGAATTGAAAGTTAGTTTTATGGGGCGCTATGCTTTTATAGGTATATGTTTGGGTGGCCTGGCCGGCACGGCTGTGTTGGGCGCGCTGGCCAGTCAGTTGCATCATTGGTTCCCCACTTTCTTTCCGATGCCCAGTGCGTTTCCGTATGCCGATTCGTTCATTACAGTAATGAGCATTATCACAACATTCTTTATGATTCGTAAACGCATTGAATGCTGGGTCATCTGGATCATTGTTGATACTGTAGCTACCTATTTATACTTTGTGAAAGGTGTGATGCTCTATAGTTTATTGTATGCCGTGTTCACGGTAATAGCCGGCTTTGGTCTCTGGCATTGGATTAAAGAATATAAGAGCTATCAACCACAGTCGGTATGAAACGCGGACTTGTTATCGGTAAATTTCTGCCGATCCATGAAGGGCATATAGCCTTGATAAACTTTGCTGCAACACAATGCGATGAGTTGATTGTTTCCATGAGTTATACAGACCGCGATCCGATCGATGCTTCTTTGCGTTTCTCCTGGATCACGGAGTTATTCAAGAATAATCCTGCTATCAAACCTGCCATGGTGCGTGATGATTTTGACGATGAAGCACTGCCGTGGCCGGAACGCACAAGCATTTGGGCGAACTTCATTCGCAAAACATATCCTCCTATCGATATACTTTTCAGCTCGGAAGAGTACGGTGAGCACTTTGCCGATAGCCTGGAAGTAGCGCATATATCATTTGACCCGGATCGAAAGAAATTTCCTGTGGCAGCTTCCCTTATTCGTGCACACCCGTTTCGGTATTGGCAATATATACCGGCTGTTGTAAAACCTTACTTTGTAAAGAAAGTATGCTTTTATGGTCCTGAGAGCACAGGTAAATCTACCATGGCAAAACGGATGGCGGCATACTATCATACCGAATTTGTTCCGGAAGTAGCACGCGAGCTGTTGACATCTAACGTCTTTACATTACGGGATATTGAGGCGATCGGTCATGCACATGCCGAACGTATTCGCGAGAAAACTAAAGCAGCCAACAAGATTCTCTTCTGCGATACCGATGCCATCACCACGCAGATATACTCACAGCACTACCTGCATGCTGTACCCGATGTGCTGTACACGCTGGAGGAACAAATAAATTATGATCTGTATTTCCTGTTTGATATCGATGTGCCCTGGGTTGCTGATGAGTTACGCGATCTGGGCAATCAGCGTGAGGTGATGCTGGAAAAATTCCGGTATGAACTGGTTCGGAGAAATATACCCTATATTTTCGTGCGTGGTTCTTTTGAAGAACGCGAAGCGATCATCAGGGATGCGAT
The DNA here is from genome assembly GCF_036786105.1 of Ohtaekwangia sp. Classification (NCBI taxonomy): domain Bacteria; kingdom Pseudomonadati; phylum Bacteroidota; class Cytophagia; order Cytophagales; family Fulvivirgaceae; genus Ohtaekwangia; species Ohtaekwangia sp. Next base: position 70,195 of record NZ_DAIQRQ010000006.1, on the reverse strand, counting down.
CGATCCGCTGCTGGCCTGATTGCTGGGCAGGCATCAGCATTTTTTCTTTTCCAGTATCTTTTCCCAGCACCCGATGATGTGAGTTGCAGAGCTCTTAAAACCGGCGTAATTTGAAGCTTCTTTCCAGAGAAGTGTATGCAGAAACATATTTCGATCGTAGTATCGGGCCGGGTGCAAGGAGTATATTTCAGAGCCACCACGCAGGAGGTTGGGAAAAGGCTTGACCTGAAAGGTTTTGTGAGAAACCAGCCTGATGGTTCGGTGTACATTGAAGCAGAAGGTGACGAAGCAGCTTTGTCTGAGCTTATAACCTGGTGTGGAAAGGGTCCGGCCCGTGCTCAGGTAACAGACGTTGATGTACAGGACGGACCCTGGCAGGGATTTACAGAATTTGTTGTGAAGCGTTGATTGTATAGTTAATAGGATTCTCTTGCATGCCGTATAAAATAGACCTGTTTGCCGTCTTTATCCTGCTGGGAATAGTGCAGGCTATATTTCTTTCCTTTTTCTTTTTGTCGAAAGAGAATCGCAAGAACCAGCCTAATCTTTTCCAGGGGCTCATGCTGCTATCCATGGCGGCCTGTATCCTGGAAATCTTTTTAATGTATACCGGGTATATTATGGATTGCTTATTCCTGGTAGATTTCTCTGAACCATTTGCATTTGCCATCGGCCCTTCTTTTTACCTGATGATGAAGAGCCTTGTGCAGGGATCGGTATCGCGCAAAATCGTGTGGCTGAATTATACTTTTCCCATCTTGTATTTTCTTCTGATCATACCGTTCTATATTCTGCCGGATGATTTCAAGTATAACGCCTGGATATATTCCTATCACCCGAACTTGCCGTTGCGCGAAGTTTCTATCGACTATGACCCGCGCTGGCTGTGGGTAACCAATCATCATACGGAAGCATCGCTCATCAGCCTGCTGGTATATTTTATTTTAGGGATGACGGAAGTAGTGAAAGCGTTTCGCTATAAAGGTGAATTACTTCTTCGCCCGTCTCACCCTGTATTGCGGAAACTGCGTGCCAGTGCTTTGCAGATGATGGTGGCTACCGGTGCTGTGTTCATCGTTAAGTTTTTTAATATTGATGATACCGGCGATCACGTATTTGCGGCATTCATTTCGCTCATGATATATATGATCAGCTTTCGCGTCATCAGTCATTCAGGGTTCTTCCGGCATACAACTTTAACGGAGCCACAGAAGTATAAAACGTCCAGTGTAACAGCCAACGTGCAAAAAGAATTACTGGTGAAACTGGATTCGATCATGCTGAATCAGAAGCCTTATTTACAGTCTGGTTTCTCGTTGCCCGAATTGGCGCAGCAGCTCAATACCACCGTGCATATACTGTCGCAGGTGATCAACGATGGGTTGGGAAAGAGTTTCTTTGAAATGGTAGCCACTTATCGCATTGAAGAAGCGAAGCGATTGCTAAAAGAGCAGCCTCATGTTAAAGTGGAAGAGATAGCAGAGCAGGTTGGGTATAACTCCAAGTCATCGTTCAATACAGCTTTCAAGAAGATAGCCGGTAAAACGCCTTCCGAATATCGTGCGGCATAATCCATAATTACATCATAACAGAAGGTCGTTCTTCTACATGTCGCTTGCGTGCCCTGTAACGGACAGTTCCTTTACCAACACCAAGTAAAATTAATCCGCTTAGGCCGCAGAGCGCCATAATGCCTACCATGGGCACCGCAGTGTTGTTATGCAATGCACTTACTGCGGCAGAAGCAAGTCCGCCAACACCCATGCGTATACTGCCCTGAATGGCAGCTGCACTTCCGGTAAGTTTGGTGAACGGTGCCAGTGCGAGTGCTGTACTGTTCGGACCGGTTAACCCCTGGCCAATTAAAAATACAAACATGATGGCCACCAATCCATACTTATCGTACCATCCATAGTAAGTGCCAATTACCATAACAGCGCCTACAAAGGTTTGGGAGATCAGCGTCACTTTTACAATCTGCTGACTGGTATATTTCTTCAACAATATATGATTAAGTTGTGTAGAGCCGATAATGGCCGATGCTACAATGGTAAATATCCAGCCATATTCCTGTTCGCTGGTATGATAGAGATTAATGAATACATCAGACGAGCCGGCTATGTATGCGAACGGTGCAGCAGTAGCAATACCACCAGCAAATGCATAGATCAAAAATTGATGTTGTTTGAGAACGGTAGCGAAGTTGCTCATTACGGCTTGTGGCTTGAGCGAGAGTGAAGCATCCGCCCTTCGTCCTTCCGGCAGGAAGAAATATATACAGATGGTGATGAGGATCATAACAGAAGTAAGAATCACAAACACCACCTGCCAGCCAAAGGCAACTGTAACGTAACCACCAATGGTAGGAGCCACCAGCGGTGATACTGCGATAACGAGTGTAAGCGATGAGAATGCCTGCGCTGTTTTTTCAATCGGGAAGAGATCACGCACCAGCGCCTGCGAAGCTACCATACCGGCACAGCCTCCCAGTGCCTGCAGAAAGCGCATAAAGATCAGCGCATGAATGGAATGCGTCATGGCACAGCCAATGGATGCAATAATATATATTCCCAATCCTGCATATAATGGAAGGCGCCTTCCGAAGCGATCAAGCAACGGACCGTACAGTAACTGGCCAATGGAGATACCGATCAGGTAGCTGGTAAGTGAAAGCTGCACCTGGTCAATCGTGGTATGGAGATCCTTCGCGATGGATGGAAACCCCGGAAGGTACATATCGATCGAAAAAGGACTAATGGTTGAAAGCGCCCCAAGAATCAGTATAACAACCAGGTGTTGTTTTCGCGTCATATAGTGTAAATGGGTTGCAAGATAGCAATGCAACCAGGCAGTAGAAGGTGTTTCGGCAATAAATGGTTCCCTGATTTTTCTATTACGTGCGGTAACATAGTATCATAAAATAAAAAGCCCGCGATTGCTCACGGGCCGTTTTCAAAGAAAGAAACGAATGGGTTGTTTAATTCTTTGTGTTAAGATCGGGCAGTACGAAATCATCGAGTGCGCTCGGCTGTTTCATCAATGCCTCAATGTCTTCTACTTTGCGCGGTGCTGATACGGATAAATGCTCGTAACCGTCTTTGGTAATGAGGTAGTCATCTTCAATGCGCACGGCAATGCCCCACCAGCGCTTATCGCAGTTGGAGTTTTCCGGAATATAGATACCTGGTTCAATGGTGATTACCATGCTTTCCTGCAGCTTGTCGTAAGGACCACGGTCGTGCACATCCAATCCGATGTGGTGACAGCATCCGTGCGGGTAATATAAATGCTTTTCGTTTTCGGTTTTAATGATGCCGAGGTCTTTCAAACCTTTGTTCACTACGATGCGCGTTGCCATGGTAAGATCCTGGAACGTAGCCCCCGGCTTGCATACTTTCATCGCTTCTTCCTGGGCTTTCAACACCAGTTCATAGATTTGCTTTTGCTCCGGAGAGAATTTACCGGAGATCGGTATCGTACGCGTAATGTCAGCAGTATAGCCATGGAACTCTGCACCGAGGTCCATCAATATCAATTCCTTGTTGGTTACGTTGGGCTTATAGTTGTCAATGTAGTGCAGTATACATCCGTTGTGCCCGGCACCGACAATAGAAGGATAGCCGAGGTCTTCCGCCTGATATTTCTTGAACACAAATTCATGTATACCCTGTATCTCGCGTTCAGACATACCGGGCTTCATGGCTTTCATGACCTCACGCTGTCCCATGCAGGAAATGCTTACGGCTTTGCGGATCATATCAACTTCTTCTTTCGTCTTGAAGCCGCGCAGGCCATCCATGATGTCGGCAAGCGCCTGCATGTTCAGGTTATTCTTTTCGGGTTCACGCGTTACAGTAAGACCTTTCTCTTTGGAAGGATAATGCACCTTCATTTTAAACTGATCGATAAGATCATACAGGTCTGAAGAATCGCGCGGATCGTTGCGCACATCATTCTCAAAATCGAAGAACAATATCTGGTCGAACCTGGAGAAATCTACATTGTACTTTTTGAACTCCGTGTTGTTGAAAGCCTGCTCCAGGCCAAGCTGATCTTTTACTCCCTGATCGCCCAATCTGCGGCCTGTCCACATTTCAGCTTGTGTGTTGCGTGGCTGCACGAAAATGATCTCGTTGTATTGCGTTTTGTTCGCGGCCGTTTGCATGTCTTTAAAAACAAACAGTACAGCGTCTGGTTCTTTATAGCCCGTCAGGTAAAAGAAGTCAGGGTCCTGGTGATACACAAAGTCTACATCGTTCGCGCGGTTGCGCACCGGGTTGGCAAAGAATACAGCTACCGAATTAGACGGTAATTTTTCGCGGAGCTTGGCTCTACGATCTTTGTGAAATTCCTTGTTCAGAAAATCATTCGGCATATCGGAGTTCTGCGCGAAGCCCGTAACTGTGGCCAGGAGGAGAACGATCAGGATAAATTTTTGCATGTAGGTGTTAATGAGGTTTGTAAGTTCGTGAAAAGTATTTGCTCCTGTATACAAGACTTTATGTCCGGCCTTGATTGATGGCGAGTGGTTACAGGTATATAAATTATATAATTTCTTCGAGGATAAAGTCTTTGCCTTGCCCGTAGCGGATCAGCTCTTTCAGGTGATAGCGCTCCAGTGTAAGCAGGTCTTTTACCTTGAAATCGCCATTGGCCAGCACACTTTCGATGATAAATTCGTGTTGCTCACCAAAATTGATCAGTCGGTATTTTTTGCCGGTTCGTAATACATCAAATGAAAGACCTGCCATGTTCTGATAATGATTGTAAAATATAGGTGTTGAAAAATTATGCCTGAAATTTATTTTAATCTGGACAGGTCAAGTTCAAAGCCGGGAAGTATAGTTTCTCCAGAGAGTACGGCATCGAAGTTGGGCACTTCATAGATGGTATCGCTTTGGTAGATATAGGCTTTCTGTTCAATCGGATCAATGAGCCACGCCAAACGACAACCGTTCTTGATCCATTGCTGCATTTTGTCTTTCAGTACCATGAGTGAATCGGATTTGGACCGCAGCTCAATAACAAAGTCAGGGCATAGCGGTGCAAATTTTTCCTGTTGCTCGGTTGTGAGATTATCCCAGCGTGCCTTTTCGATCCACGCTATATCGGGCGAGCGCATCGATTTGTCGGGCAATATAAAACCGGCCGAAGAATCGAAGCCATAACCCAGGTGCGATTGTGCATCATTCCATACCCAAAATAATCCACTTAACTTCAAATTCAGATTACTTGATTTGCTTCCAACGGGAGATATAATGATCAGTTGTCCTTTACTATCACGTTCTATGCGAAGGTCTTTATTGGCCGCACAGAACCTGTACAGTTCATCATCAGTGAACTGATCTTGTTCAGGAATTCTCAGCGTCAACATGTCCATGATCAAAAATACAAAACGCCTGCTATAAATCCTCTTCGCGTTCCAGCATCAGAATAGAAGCCTGTGGCACAATGAAATACTTCTCATCTTCATACATCACTTCTATAGCACCCTTCTGCAAAAAGATAGCAAGGTCGCCTTCCTGCGCCTGCAACGGCAAATATTTTACCTGCTCTTCTTTGCCTTTCCACACTTCATCTTCATCGGCCGGCAAAGGCAACGGATAGCCTGGACCAACTTTGATAACGTAGCCACTCTGAATTTTTTCCTTCTCCTGAACCCCCGGCGGAAGGTATAGCCCGCTGGCGGTTTTATCAGATTGTTGTGTGGGCTTGATCAGTACGCGGTCGCCCACCACAATAAGTTTTTTAAGTTTATTGTCTGCCGTAATCTTCATTTTTGTCTTAACACATTTAATCTTTCCGCTGCAAATATCTTAAACATTCATCATTCCGTACTAATTTCCCTGAGTATCATAATAACCACAGACCACGGATGTACGTTGTCTTTCTAAAACAAAAAAGGAGGTACGTTCATCTCAAGTCTATATAGAATCAACATATCCATAAATACCCATGTAAAACTCAAACAAAACCGATTTTGACCCATGAAGAAAATCTGCTCATTAGCCCTGTTGTTCAGCCTGCTGGTGCACGTTGTGTCGGCCCAGATCGATGCAGGCTTGCTCCGCTTTCCGGATGTTTCACAAACGCACATTGTATTTACCTATGCCAACGATCTGTGGGTAGTGCCCAAAGTTGGCGGTCTTGCCTACCGGCTCAGTTCGCCTGCCGGTGTAGAAACGTTTCCGAAGTTCTCGCCCGATGGAACCCAGATCGCCTTTACCGGCAACTACGATGGTAATGAAGATGTATACGTGATACCAAGCCTCGGTGGTATACCGAACAGGCTCACCTATCATGGACTGACCGATCGCGTAGTGGATTGGTATCCGGAAGGTAAACATATACTCTTTGCTTCGCCGCGCGAAAGCGGACGCGAGCGGTTCAATCAATTTTTCAAAACCTCATTGGCGGGTGGGCTACCTGAAAAACTCGCGCTGCCGTATGCCGAGTTTGGAAGTATATCGCCCGATGGAAAACAGATTGCGGTAACATTTCGCACACAGGTGTTTCGCACATGGAAGCGCTATCGCGGAGGATGGAATGCCGAGATACACCTCTTTAACTTTGAAACGCTCGCCTCTGAAAATATATCCGCAAATACAGATGCTGCCGATGAGCTCCCGATGTGGCATGGAAACAGTATATATTTCCTGTCCGATCGCGGCCCCGAAAATCGCATGAACCTGTGGGAGTATAATGTTACTACCAAAGCATTCCAGCAGCTCACTACTTTTAAACACTATGATGTGCACTTTCCGTCACTCGGGCCTGAGGATATCGTGTTTGAAAATGGCGGCAAGCTATATCTCTACAATCTGGCATCGAAGCAACCCAGGGAAGTAAAAATTGAAATCGTGACTGATGGCGCCAGCCTGAAACCTACCATTGAAGCAGCTAAAAATATAGAGCATAGCTCGATATCGCCGGATGGTAATCGTGTACTGATCGAAGCGCGGGGTGAAGTCTTTAATGTGCCTGCTGAAAATGGTTTTGTGAAGAATGTAACGCAGTCCTCAGGCGTTGCAGAGCGATACCCGACCTGGTCGCCTGATGGTAAGTATATTGCGTACTGGAGCGATCGTTCCGGTGAATACGAATTGACGGTTCGCGATACAAAGAACGATGGCACCGAGCGCAAGCTCACCGCTTATGGTGCCGGCTTCCGGTATAATTTATACTGGTCGCCCGATAGCAGGAAGGTTGCGTTCATTGATAAAGCGATGCGTATTAAAATTTTTGATCTCTCCACCAACCAGACAACGGATGTAGACCGCGGATTGCGCATGATGCATTTTGGCCTCGAAAATTTCTCGGCAAGCTGGTCGCCCGACAGCCGCTGGCTGGCCTATGACCGCGACATCGACAATGGACATCAGGCGGTATATATATTCGATTATCAATCGAAGAAGCTCACGCAGGTTACCAGCGGATACTATAGCGGCCTCGATCCGGTGTTTGATGCAGAAGGAAAACATTTGTTCCTGCTCACCAATCAATACTTTCAGCCATCTTATAGCGACATTGATAACACGTTTATATACCCGAATACTACCAAGATTGCAGCGATATCATTAAAGAAGAGTACGCCTTCGGTACTGGCGCCTAAGAATGATGCGGTAAATGTGAAAGAAGAGAAGAAGGAAGATGCAAAATCATCTGACAAGAAAAAGAAAGATGGCGATGAGAAGTCAGACGATAAGAAAGATGAGAAGAAGGAAGAAAAAATAAAGCCGGTAGAAATAGACCTCGATGGTTTGGAAACACGTCTAGTAATGCTGCCGATCGATCCGGGTAATTATGGCAACCTGCAAACGGTGAAAGGTAAACTACTATATCAGCAGTTCCCAAACACAGGCTCTGATGGAAAGACCCGTCCTGTAAAATATTTTGATCTCGAAAAGCGCGAAACAAAAACGATCATCGACAACGCTGATGGTTTTGAAGTGTCAGCCGATGGCAAGAAGATATTAGTCCGCAAAGACAACGGGTTCTATATTGTAAAGGTGGAGGAAAATCAAAAGGCCGATAAGAAGTTACGCACGGATGAGATGCAATTGCTGGTAAATCCACGTGAAGAGTGGAAGCAGATTCTTACTGATGCATGGAGACTGGAGCGCGATTACTTCTACGATCCGAATATGCACGGTGTAAACTGGAATGCGGTGAAGGATCAATACCTGAAAATGCTGGCCGGTGCTATTACACGCGAAGAAGTAAACTTCGTACTCGGTGAAATGATTGGAGAGCTGAATGCATCGCACACGTACAGAGGTGGTGGCGATGAAGAGAGTACACGCCAAATGGCCGTTGGATATTTAGGTATAGATTGGCAAGCCGATGGGCAATACTATAAAGTAAAGAAGATTGTTCGCGGTGCTCCGTGGGATGCAGAAGTACGTTCTCCGCTTGATCAACCCGGTGTTGATATAAAGGAAGGTAACTATATATTGGCTATAAATGGTGTAGCACTTACTGCCAGCGCCGAGCCACATGCCGCACTGCAAGGACTTGCCGGCAGAACGATAGAGGTTACTTACAACACAACGCCATCGTGGAGTGGTGCAAAGACTGCTGTTGTAGAAACGCTGCGTGATGAAGCGCGCCTTCGCCACCTGGCGTGGATCGAACAAAACCGTAAGCGCGTAGAAGAAGCAACCGGTGGTAAAGCAGGCTATATCTATGTGCGCAGTACGGGTATAGATGGACAGAATGAGTTGATCCGTCAATTCAATGCACAGCTTGATAAGAAATCACTGGTAATTGATGAGCGCTTTAATAGTGGTGGTCAGATACCCGATCGTTTTATTGAACTGCTCAACCGACCGCCCGTTGTATTCTGGGCGATTCGTGATGGTGCGCAGTGGCCGTGGCCGCCTGCCGGTAACTTTGGTCCGAAGGTAATGTTGATCAACGGATGGAGTGGTAGTGGTGGTGATGCCTTCCCGGATTATTTCCGTAAGGCTGGGTTAGGCCCGCTGATCGGTGCACGCACGTGGGGTGGATTGATCGGTATCAGCGGTGTACCTTCACTCATTGACGGTGGTGCTGTAACGGTACCTACCTTCCGCATGTATAACCTTGATGGTACATGGTTTAAGGAAGGCCACGGGGTTGATCCCGATATAGCAGTAGCCGAAGATTTGACGCAAGGTGCGAAAGGCATCGATACACAACTGGAACGCGCCATCGTTGAAATACAAAATCAATTAAAGACAAAAGGCTTCACTATACCCAAGCCACCGGCTTACGAGGTACGTTAAGGTATAGTTTTGTTATTAATTTAAAAATATAACTAAAAAGAGCCCGCAGATTATGCGGGCTCTTTGTTTTGTTAAGATCATTAGCGCAAGTATATATTAGCTTGATTTAGCCTCCATCATACTTTGTTCCCGGCGATATGTCCACGGTGGTGTCGGGTTGTTATCTTTCCAGAGGCCTTTCCCTTTTTCCTGTGCGCGGGCGCGATGGGCTTCAAACTCCGGATCAGGATTTCGCTCGGCAGTCCAGGCAAGGCCCTCTTTCAACAGATCAACGCGTGGATCAACCGATCCTTTGATGAGCACAATGCCGAGGTAATTTCCCCAGCGATCTTTACCGGTAAAGTTTACCGTTACTTTTTTATTTAGCGTTAGCTTTTCTAAATATTGACGGGCTTGTTCACCAAACTCTTGTGTTATCTCAGGGCAGTCAATGCCGGCAAGCATTACTTTGTGTATCTCATTATTATCGGCTGTTACCTCCAGGGTATTGCCATCGATAACAGCAGTTACTTTACCGGTTACAGTATCGTATGCCATTGTCGAAGCAAGGCTTACGAAGAGCAGCAGCAGGGTTATTTTTATAGTTTTCATTTCATTGATATTGACGCATTCAAGTTGACAAATCTTATACAGTTAGAACGATGATTTGCCAGCGTTAGCTTCCGCGTGTAAGATTTACCAGTGGGTTATACAACTACATACAAAGCAAAAACCCGACCATCATACCAATAGTTGCGTTTTGCGCTAAAAACACAGAGCAGCTCCTGTTAAGAAGCTGCTCTGGTATATATCTGGGATTGTAAAACTATCAGTTCGGGATCACTTGCAATACGTATCGATCTGGAAACGTGCCTTGGCATCGCCAAACTCAACTGCTTTGCGCCAATCGAAGCAGGCTTTGTCTTTTTCTTTCATTTGATAGTAAAGATTGCCGCGTTGTTTATAGTAGGATGCATTTTTAGGATCGAGCTTAATGGCTTCGTCCAGATCAGATACACCCGCGCCATAATCTTCCAGCTCCGACTTGCAGTTGGCGCGATTGTAATATGCAATGGCATCTTTCGGATTAAGGGTAAGTACTTTGTTGTAATCTAATATAGCACCTTCATAATCCTGAATAGTTTCTTTAATATACCCGCGATTGAAAAGTGCATCTGCATTTTTAGGATCGAGCTCGATCGCTTTGTTCAACTCAATAATAGCTGACTTAGTATTTTCAAGTGCAATGTAGGCGCGTCCTTTGTTTACATAAAGAGTAACGGAGTTCTCTCCGGCTTTCTGTGCATTGTCAAAATCGCTGATGGCCGCTTCGTATTCAGTGGCTTCCAGTTGCATGAGGCCGCGCCTCAGGTAAGCGTCTTTATCTTTTACACCCGCATTAATAAGTTTGTCGTAATAGTCGCGCGCAGGCACAAAACGTTCTGTGTTATAGTAACCATCGGCCAATAATTTGTATAAAGCCGGATCAGGCGTTTCCGATAATTTTTCAACTTCACGGAAATCTTTCACGCCTTCGTTGTATTTCTTCAGGCTATAGTAAGCTTGCCCGCGGTTTTCGTATGCCCGGGTATAATCAGATTTTCGGTCGATCGCTTCTGTAAAATCGGCAATAGCCGCCTGGTAATTTTCCTGCTTGGTGTATGCCTTGCCCCGGTTGTTAAACAGCACAGCATCTTTCAATCCCAAGGCTATAGCTTGAGTATAGTCTTGTATAGCGCCCGGTAAATTGTTGGTGCTGAATTTGGCATCGCCGCGGTGATAGAATGCCGTGGCAAGCTTCGGATCTTTTTCAATGGCCTGGTTAAAATCGCTAATGGCGCCATCCAGGTTTTTGCTATCGTATCTGCAATGGCCGCGCATGTCAAAAGCCAATGCATCGCCGGTTCCGGTAGTGATTGCTTTCTCTAAGTCAGGCAACGCTCCTTTAAAATCGCGCTGATAATATTTTGAAGCACCGCGTCTGTAAAAGAGATTCGTGTCGCTGGCTCCGCTGGCAATCACTTTATCAAAATCAGGAATTGCTTTCTCATAGTCTTTCAGCTCAAACAACGAATTGGCGCGCGCGGCATACAGGTTGATGTCTTTGCTGCCGGCATCAATGGCTTTGGTAAGGTCTGTTACTGCACCGGCATAATCTTTAATGTTATACTTGGAAGTACCCGACATAACAAACTCTTCGGCTCCAGCTTCGTTGCGGGCAATGACAATGGCGAGGTTGGTAATAACATTCGCATAGTCTTTCAGCTGATAGAATGCTGTGGCACGATTCTTCAGAGCTTGTGTATAATCTTTCTTGATGCCGAGGGCACGATCGAAATCAGCAATCGATTCTTTTGCGTTGCCGGCATTGAGTTTGGCTTTACCGCGATTGTTGTAGATAATCTCATCGTTGGCTCCCAATGTAATCGCTTTATCATAAGCGGTGATGGCTCCGGCAAAATTACTTTGCTTGAAGCGCGCATTTCCCAATTGATAGTATATTTCTTTATTCTTGCTGTCGAGCGAAGCAGCTTTCTCCAGGTGAGGTATAGCTTCTTTATCCTTCTGTGAAGCCAGATACGACAGTGCCAGCGCTTCGTACGCGGCCAGATCGGCTTTACCTTTCTGTGCTGCCTTCTCAAGGTCAATAATGGCAGAAGTATATTCACGCTGCTGATACGAAGATTTACCGCGCTTTAATGGTATATCATCTTCTTTTTCGCCTCCCATTTCTGCAGCAGTCAGTGCTTCAATGGCGCCTTTATAGTCATTGGCATCGTAGCGCAGGTAGCCGGCATATAGTGCCACTTTGCTGTCTTTTACACCTGTCTGCAACGCCTTATCGAGATAAGGTTTGGCTGCATCTTTTTTGCCGAGCATGTAGTTGGCTATACCAAGCATCTTTAGCAAGTCGGGCGTTTCGCCTTCGCTTGTTTTTGTCTTTTCAAGATCCGCTACGGCACCTGCATAATCTTTCAAGGTATATTTCGCCGTGCCCCGGTTGAGTATCGCTTTGGTATAACTCGGATTCAGTTGAATGGCTTTGTCGAAGTCTGCAATTGAACCTTGTGCATCGTTGAGGTTGAGTTTTGCTTTACCGCGATTGTTATACAAAATGGCATCGTTGCTGCCGAGTTTAACGGCGTTGTCGTAATTTTTAATGGCATTGGCGTAGTCGTTCTTCATGAACTTGATATCGCCTATATTTTTAAAAGCCTCGGCATCGCTGGCTCCCAGGGATATGGCCTTCTCCAGATCGGGCAATGCCTTGTCGTAATCTTTTTGAGCAAACTCGGCGTTGCCTTTGTAGAGGTATATTTCTTTTGAAGCTGCACCTGCGTTGATGGCGCGGCTCAATGATTCAATCGCCCCTGCATATTCTTTATTCTTATACTGGCATGTTCCCAGTTGCACGAATACCTCTTTATCGGTAGCCCCCATGGAAGCAGCAGCGGCCAGGCTTTTAGATGCTTCCGTGCAGTTACCCACAGCGGCCATGCTTAACCCGAGCATTTTGAATACATCTTTATCCTTTACACCTTTCTGAACAATTTTATCGAGTGCATCGGCAGCGCCTTTGTAGTTCTGTAAAGTATACTGGGCTGTTCCGATCTTCTGGTATATTTCGTTGTCTGATCTTCCGCTGGCAATCAGTCTTTCAAAATCGGTTATACTTCCCTTCCAATCCTGCACCATATAGCGGGCCTCTGCACGATTTTCGATGGCCTTGTCATAACCCGGACGGAGCTCGAGCGCTTTATCAAAATCAGGAATAGACCCTTTGTAATCCTTCAATACAAATTTTGCTTTGCCGCGATTATTGTAGAGTATAGCATCAGCTTTACCGGTAGCAACGGCTTTGTCGTAGTTGGTGATCGCTTCACGATAATTTTCCATGCGGAATTTACCGTTGCCCAGGTTCACATAAGTGTCGAAGCTGTTTGCCCCCATCGTGACAGCTTTTTCAAGATCAGTAACAGAACCCTGGTAATCGTTCAGGTTGTAACGGGCGTTGCCGCGATATTCAAAAAGCTCGGCTGTATTGATGCGGGCTTTTACCGCTTCGTCCAGATCGGCTTTGGCTTTGTCGTATTCCTTGAGATTGTAGTAGGCCACGCCACGCTTCACGAATACTTCCTTGTTGGTAAAATTGGAATTGATGAGCTGCGAGAACTGCACCACCGCATCGTTGTGGGCGCCCGCCTTGAGTTTTTTAAGGCCGACTTCCCACTGCACCTGCATTAAGGAGTCAGTCTTTTGGGCAAAAGAGAAAAAAGTAACGAAAAGCAACGCTACAGCCAGGAATAATACTCTCATGGATTTTGATAATTGTCCGGAAACAAATTTATCAATTTTTGGGCTTCTGGCCTTTTTTGGCTGCAGGCTTCTGGCTACTGGAAATGGAGATTAAAGCTGTTCCTGGCTTTCTACCCACTCGACTCTCCAACAGCCGGAGGTCAGGAGCCCGCAGCGCTCCCCGGCTATTTTCGCACAATCAGCAGCAAGTCCAGCGCATCTGTAGCATCGTCCACTACAAGGTAATCGCTGTGGTGTATGTCGGTAACGAGCTTGTTATCGGATGTCTGGAGTTTATTCCGGTTCCAGCGATTCAGAATTTCGTAGGGAAGGCGCAGCACGGCTGCCGGTAAACGATATTGAAGATTGAGTATATCAAACCGGGTGATGCGCTCTACGGATTTTTTATTCTGTTCGTAATACGCCATCACCTTATCGTTGCCGGTTATACCTTTCATTTCCGCGTGACTGAATATTTTTTCTGCGAGCGACTTTAATTCCTGTGGCAGGTATTCGCGTATATGCCAGGGGTTGCGCGAAAGCGACATTTTACGGTTGGGCGTAGTGATCAGCGCGATGCCGCCCGGCTTTAGCACGCGATGTATCTCTTTCAAAAAAAGAAAATCGTTCTCAATGTGTTCGATCACCTGGAAACTTACCACGCGGTCGTATGCGTTATCCTCCAGTCCGGAGAGTGGAGGTATATTCATGCTGATAAACTTACCGGAAGGGTAGGTCTTGCGAAGTTCGTTAATAACCGGCTCGATCTTGTCTACCGCGGTGAAGCTTTTGGCCAGCGGCAACATGGAGGCAATGCCACGACCTTCGCCGCAACCTACTTCGAGCACATCGCCTTGCAGATAATCTTTGGCCACAACATACGCTTTGAATAAGCGTTGATGAATGGGATTATCGGAAGCTATCTGCTCGCTGGTAATTTCGGTAGTATAAACTTTAGCCATATCGGCCGCAAAGATAAGAGGTATTGGCGAGGTACAACGCCGTTTTACCAGAATTGAAACCGGCCACTGATTTAACACTTCGTTCTCTGTTCCTCGTACTTTTATATTATTTTCATCCAATGAAGCGATTTCTATTACTGTTCATTTTCCTGGGATCCGTATCCTACGCCCAGACTCTCCGCGATATCAATTATAGTTACCTCTATGATCCTACGCAGCCTGTTACGCTGGATATCAAGTTGATACGCAAAGCGGATGCATGGGATGTTTTTTACAAGCTTCAACATCGTGATTCACTGGTTACAGGCCTTACGATAGAATGGTCTACGCGCACAAGCCTGAATGAAAAAGAAGGCCCGGTTGTCAACGCCGCATCCCCAAATAAAGAAGGCAGTCTGCGGGTTCCTGTTTCGGCCTCTGTGCAATTGCTGGTGGCTAAGGTGGTGAGTGCTACGGCCAAGCAGGCATGGTTGTTCTATCGCGTGCTGGACCCTAAATATCCATCGAACGGATGGCTCACATCAGAAGGGCAACCCGTATTGGTTCCTTTTGTAAGAGGCGATAAACCGTATCGTGTGCAGGGAGCAGACCAGCCGCTGATCGTGTCGCATTACAGAGATACTTTCCCGGCAGCCAATCCGGCTTTTTCTGAAGCACTTGGAAAAGTAGCTCCTATACTAAAAGTTGATTCGGTTTTTGTTATTCAGCCAGACCAGGATTTTATGGCTCCTAACCAGGGACTATACCTGGTGCAACGCGATACTACTTCGGCAGAAGGTTTTGCCTTTCGTGTACAACATGATTATCCACGACTTACCAAACTGGAGAGCCTGGCCGATCCATTTATCTATGTCTGTACCCGCCAGGAATACGACCGCCTGAAACAAACCCGTGGCGACAAGAAAGCTTTTGATAAAGTTATACTCGGCATTACCGGAGATGCAGAGCGTGCCAAACAATTTATGCGCACGTATTTCAGAAGGGTTGAGCTGGCCAACCAGTTTTTTACTTCTTATAAGGAAGGCTGGAAGACCGATCGCGGCATGATCTATATAGTATTTGGATTGCCTGAAGAAGTATATAAATTTTCCGATCGTGAAGTCTGGAATTACAAGAACAGCAGCTATAAAATATCATTCGATTTTGTAAAGTCGCCTACACTCTTCGATCCGGATAACTATGTATTGCTCCGCGATAAAAAATATACACAAACCTGGTATGAGGTGATTGATCTGTGGCGCAATGCGCGATTCTAATTGTGGCTGCTGGCTGCAAGCGCTACTGGCTACTGGAATTCAGGCCACGTTCTACCTTACACAAACGTGGCTCATGAGAAATAAAGACATGGCAGGCAAAACATGACATTCGTGTAAAACAAAAAAGCTCAGCACCAGCTGAGCTTTTTACTTTATACTTTCTGCTTTGAGCTTAAAGCTTTCTGCTTATATACCGATGATCAACTTCTGCCCGGGCTGGAGTTTGGTGTCTCCGAGGTTGTTCATGGTTTTGATCTTTTCTACCGTAAGGCCTTCAAACATACGGGAGATGTGCCAAAGTGTATCGCCAGGTTGCACAGTATAAGTTTTTGAATCCGGTACCGGCGTAGGCGATGTAGTTTTAGCGGATGCATATACAGGAGTTGCTGCTGATGAGGAGCGACTACCGCGCTGCCATATATTAAGGCGCTGCCCAACGCGAATAGTGTTGCTGCGCATGTTATTCCATTTCTTCAGATCATTGACACGTACACCATGACGCATAGCGATCGCGCCGAGCACATCGCCACTACGCACTTTGTATACAATACGATCGCGTCCGTAGGTGCTGCCTTCCGTGTTTTTGGCGAGGGCCATCAATTCGTTCTTGCCAATTTTAGAAGCCGAGTCGAGAATGTCTGCACGGTTGGCCAGCAACAATTCTTTCGATTCCTTGGGAATATAGAGAACATAAGGCTTGTTGGTTTGAGGAAGCGCGTTATGTTGAATGGATGGATTAAGGCGCTGCAGATCTTCGAGACATGCATTAGTTAAATTGGCAAATGTTTCGAAGTGCAGGTAATTCTTCACGTGAATTGTATCTGACGTAACGAGCATCTCTTCGCCTTCATCATAGAAGTTATGTTCGTCCAGATAATTCATAGCATAGGTTATGGCTACAAACTGCGGTACATACGAGCGGGTTTCACGTGGCAGGTGAGAATATATCTCCCAGAATGAATGCTTGTAGCCCGATTTACGAATAGCACGTTTTACGTTGCCTGGTCCGGTGTTATAGGCGGCCAGTGCAAGCTCCCAGTCATTGAACATGTTGTGCAGGTCGCGCAGATAGCGGCATGCTGATTCGGTCGATTTCTCCGGGTCCATACGTTCGTCCAGGAACCAGTCGTTATGCAAACCGTAATATTTACCGGTTGCCGACATGAATTGCCAGAGACCAACGGCACGTGCACGAGATACCGCGCGTGGGTTGAGTCCGGATTCAATGATGGACAAATATTTCAATTCATCCGGCAGTCCATACTTCTTCAGGTATTTCTCGAAGATCGGAAAGTACAGGTTCTTTCTGCGCATGATCATCTTGGTGTACTCACGGTCTTTTACCGTAAAGTAGTTGATGAAAGCATGAATGCGGTCATTGTAGTGAAGTGGTATATTTTTCTCGATACATGTGAGGCGATCCTGGATAATGGCCGGATCATCATCGCCGGGTATATATTCCAGTTCGGTTGGCAGCGCGAAATATATAAAATCGGCTGTATCTTCCTTGTACAGCATTTCTTCTTCTGCTGTCGCTATTTCGAGAGAATCCACCACCACCGAGTCAGGCTGAATCTTCGTAACCTGACTATAGGTATAAGTTGAAAAAGTGATGAAGGCTGCAAAGAGAAAATTTCTTCTCATGTCAGTTCATGTTTAGTAGTGCGTTTGAAAAATGTAAAAGTTTCGATTCTTCAAAATCATCCGCAATAAGTTGCAGTCCGATGGGCAATCCCTGGTTATCCTTTCCGCAGGGCACAGCAATGGCTGGTACACCCGCCACATTAGCCTGAACGGAAAAAAGATCTGCCAAGTACATTTCAAGCGGATTATCGGTATGCTCTCCTAACTTGAACGCTGTAGTAGGAGTAATTGGCATCACGATAAAATCGTATTGCTTGAATATTTCTTTCGTTTTCTCACGGATAATGCGTCTTACCTTTTGTGCTTTGGTATAGTACGCATCGTAATAGCTTGCGCTGAGTACGAATGTTCCGAGGAGAATTCTTCGTTGAACTTCTTTTCCAAAACCTTCGGAGCGGCTCTTTTTATAAAGCGAGCTCAGGTCTGATACATTCTTGCTGCGGTAGCCGTAACGCACGCCATCGTAGCGGGAAAGATTTGAGCTGGCTTCCGCAGTTGCCAGAATATAGTAGGTTGGCAACACGTATTCCTGTAACGGAAAGTCGATCACTTCTACTGTGTGACCGGCAGCTTTAATCTGATCCAGTTTTGTTTTGATGGCATCGCGTATTTCAGGTTGCAATCCTTCCGAAGAATCGATTTCCCGGATGTAGGCAACTTTATACGACTTGCCATTGGTCTGCGTCAATGCCTGCGAATATGACGGAACCGGTATGCGCGATACCGTACTATCCGCTTCATCTGCTCCGGCAATAACTTCCAATACCAGTGCCACGTCTTCAACAGACTTTCCAAAAATCCCAATGCAGTCGAACGAAGAGCCATAGGCAACCAGTCCGAAGCGGGATATACGCGAATAGGTAGGCTTCAATCCCACCAGTCCACAGAAAGCTGCCGGCTGACGTACCGAACCACCGGTATCAGAACCAAGTGACACCTGGCACATATTGGCCTGAACGGCAACAGCCGAACCGCCTGATGAGCCACCGGGTACGCGGGTGTTATCGGCATCGTTTAGTACCGGGCCGAATGCAGAGTTCTCATTGGATGACCCCATGGCAAACTCATCGCAGTTCTGGCGACCAATAATGATGGCATCTTCGTCCAGCAAACGCTGAACAGCGGTTGCATTAAACTGCGAGATGAAGCCATCGAGCACACGACTGCTGGCTTGCAGCGGATGATCCTGATATGCAAGCACATCTTTTAATCCAACAACGAGGCCGGCTAATTTTCCTGCTTTACCTTCCTTGATTTTTTTATCGACTGCGACTGCACGATCGAGCGCTTCTTTCTCATATACGCTTAAAAATGCGTTGAGATGTGCCTTCTTCCCGATGTTGTCGAGGTGATATTGTACAAGCTGCTGACAGGTAATGGTGCCCAGCTGCAGATCGTGCTGTATTTCGCGAAATGTAGCGTACGTTTTCAACACTATTTACCGTCTTCAATTTTGCCAGTAGAACCAGCGTCCTCAACTTCTTTCTTAACGTCTTTTACAGCGTCTTTAAATTCTTTCACGCCTTTGCCAAGACCTCTCATGAATTCAGGTATTTTCTTGGCGCCGAAAAATACGAGCACGAAAAGACCAATGAGAAGAATTTCCTGGAAACCAACCCCACTGAGAAACAATAATGTAGCGTTCATGGCTTTATAATTTAGTCGAATGACAAAAGTAGGGCAAAAAACGGTAGGATCAAACGCAGCCCTGCCGATGGTTTAGGTGAGGTTTACGTGCAAAAATCGCGATTTATGTTCGTCAGCCGCTATTCCTCCTGATTCATGGTTTAGCCATGCAGAAATATCTCTGCATGCAGCGCATAGAAGATAAATCTAATGGAGATTTAATTGAGAAATTCTGCCGTAAACAGATGTATGTAAACTGTAGTACAGCAGAATTGCATGTCTGTTGAATGAAGCACAGGGGAATGTTAAAAAGTACATACAAAAAGCACATTGATGATTTTCATGGTAACTTCTATCATCCGATGCTTTTCCTCATGGCTACAACGGTAGCTCTACCCGACATGGTCCTCACATATTCTTCAGCCACACTTGCGGATCAAGCGCGGTAGTATTCTTGAATATCTGAAAGCGTAATTCAGAAACACCGTCTGCATTGGAAAATACTTTCCCGATCTCCTGGTTGGTGGAAACTTTTTGGCCGGAGCGGACAAACACCTCTTTTAATCCGGCATATACCGTGAGATAATCTCCGTGTTTAATAATAACCGTGTTGCCCATGGTTTGAATAAATGCAACGCGACTTACCTCACCATCGAAGATGCTCTTCACTTTTTCATCTTCTTTCGTCTGGATGTTTACCCCGTTGTTGTTAATGATAATGCCTTTCAAGACAGGGTGATTCTGCCGGCCGAACTTCTGCGACACAAAGCCGGAAGACACCGGCCACGGAAATTTATTCTTATTCTGCTCGAATGATGATGAGAGAGCAACAACAGCTTCGGTTGTTTTCTTGGACGATCGTGCGGCACGTTCTGCTTCTTCACGAATGATATCTTCTATCAACTTGTCAAGTTCAGCAACCGCTTTCTTGCTTGCCTCCAGATCTTTCTTGAGCTTCTTCTCTTCTTTCTCAAGCGATTTTACAATAGTGTTCTGTTGTTTTCGAAGGTTATCGAGGCTTTCGTTTTCTTTCTCTTCTTCGGTAAGCAGGTTGTTCTTTTCGGTTCTTCGTACCTCGATCTCGCGTACCTGTCCGCCCAATGCTTCGGCAACTTTTACGATCTGGTCTGCCTGAAGCTTGCGGGTTTCAGAATACTGGTCCATATACCGCAGGCGCATGATTAACTGATCAAACGACTCTGCCGAAAAAAGAAAGGTGAGGCGAGTAGTGCTGTTGTTGGCCTTCTGTGCTGCAAAGAGCATGGAAGCATACTCTTTCTTTAATTTTCTCAAGTCTTCTTCGAGCGCGCGGATGATGTCATTGTTTTCACCAATCTCAGAATCAAGGATAGATACCTCTCCTTTGATGGAAGTGATCAACTGTTCCTGCTGATGAATGCGTTGCTTTACAGCATTCAATTCCCCAAGGGAGTTTTTCTTTTTGGTAGAGGTTTCTGAAAGTATCTTTTCTGTTTCCCTGATCTTTTCCAGGTTTTGCTGCTTCTCTTTTTGGAGCTGTTCTTTCTGAGCCTGGCTTTTTGATTTTTGAGCTACTGCCGGAAACAAGCCAACTGCTAGTAAAACAAGTACGAAGGTAAATTTACCTGCGTGCATAGCGTTTGGGAATATCGAACGGAAACTTGAGTTTTTTATCACCCACTTCAGCTTTGTTGTACTCAAAGATAATAGTTGTATTCAGTAAGCCACTTACCGCCTGGTAAAACAGGTTAATGGTACCGTTGTATGGAAAGATTTTATCACCCACTGGCTGAAAGTTAGAGTAATTGAGCGTCAGCGTATTGCTTGTGTTCGCCTGCTTCATCTCCACCTTCTCTATCTTTCTGCTGGCTGCATTTATAAAATTGGTAACGTTCACTGAACCTGAATGTTGTTTGAGTATAAATATGGAAGGCTCCTGAACGATGGAGTCAGACTCCTGCCGCTCGTTGATGAGATTACCCAGCAGGGCATCTTGTATAACATTAAAGTTGATGGGAAAATTATAGCGCTTGGATAACTCGGGATATTCAAATACAAAGTATTCTTTGTCTACATTACTGAGAATGGTAATGGAATCTTTGTTGATCAGCGCTTTGCCGCCTTGCACACCCAGCACAGAGAATACCATCCAGATCACGCTGTCTTTGCGCATGCGTATGTTGGCTTTTACTTCGCGTTCTTTGTTGGCATCGCGCAATATCATGCGTGCTTTGCCCTGAAAGTAATCGAAGTCTATTTCTTCAATGGAGAGCGCGGGTTTATTAACAGGTGTGGTTACAAGGGGAGAGGTAATTTTTTTGCTGCATGCCATCGCCAGGATGGATAAGCCCATGAGCAAAAAACAAAGACGTTTATTCATATATCTTCCGGTTCGCAATTTTTTTGTTTAAGATTTCACTATTAGCATTTAGTCCTCTGGCTTTCTCCCATTGTTGCACGGCTCCGTCTACATCGCCCAGCTTAAAAAGAATATCGCCGTAGTGTTCAAAATGTGTAGCCGTTGCCTTGCCTGTGGTAATGGCTCGTTCAATGGCCTTGCGTGCATCTTTATATTTTTCGCGCATGTATAGCACCCATGCGTATGTATCGAGAAACGTAGGGTTATCAGGATTATTTTTGATCAGCAATGCAGCCATCTTTTCAGCCTTCTCCAGGTTGGATTTTCGCAATGCCAAATAGTAGCTATAATTATTCAGTATCGTGTTGTTGTCAGGATTAAAGGCCAGTGCCTCATCGTAAGCCCGGTCTGATTTGTCGTAATCTTTGGTAGCATTATAGGCATCACCCAGCATGCCGTTAATTTCACTCACAATGGTTGGATTGGAAGACGACAGGCGCTTGGCCTGATCGAGCGAAACGATCGCCTCTGCATAATTACGCTTGCGCAGTTGAGCATAACCCAGGAAGTAATGTATCATTGCCTGGTTTGGGAAAACTTCCAGTGCCTGATCGGCATGTTTGATCACATTATCCCATTGATCGGCTTGTGTTTCCAGGTAGAGTAGATTCTCCCACACTTCAAAATTTACATTGCCGAGTTCAATGGCTTTGGAATACTCTTTTTGTGCTTCGCGATTTTTGCCGGAAGATAGATAGAGATCACCTCCTACAATGTGTACGCGTGGATCGGAGCTATAATTTTTTTCAAGCTTCTGAAAGAGCGAGAGCGCAAATGCTTCTGATTCTGCATCGTGTGTGTTTCTTGCCTTTCGTTGCCCAAGCTCGGTGCTATAGGTGCCCAGCATGATAAGCTTACTGGTAAGCTCTACCGAAGGATCGTCAAACAGGCTCAATAACAACGGGCGACTTTTTTCTTCCTGCTGATTTTCGCGGTATAATCCGGCCAGTAACATTTTTGCATTACCGGCTTCCTGGTTCTGGTCTACAAATTTTTCAAGGTATTTAATGGCTTCATTTCGAAGTCCCTTTTGCGAGAGCACTTCGGCAAACCCCATGATGTATCGTTCTTCATCCGGGTATGCGTTGATCAGTTTTTCTCCTTCGGCAATGGCTTCTTTTGTTTTCCCCTGCTCCAGGTAAATGCGTTGCTTCTGAATAGATGAAACATCATTGATACCGAGAACACTTTCTGCACGGTTGTAAACTTTAATGGCCTCGTCTTGCTTGCCGCCATATTGATACTCGGCCGCCAGCTCGTATAGATACTCCTCGCTTCCCTTCACTTCGCGAATAAGCGATTCATATACTTCAGCAGCCTTGTCGAACCGGGTTAATGCATTATAGATATTAGCGGCCAGCAGGTAAAAATATTTGTTTTGCTTTTCGTAGCGCAGCGCGTTCTCGATGCTGTAGGCTGCTTTCTGAAGATCTTCCTGTTTGTTGCTGCGTGAAAGTACTTCGGCTATTTTGTAGTGTACGGTGGCATTATCGGGTGTGATCTCCAGCGTGCGCTGATAATATAGAAGTGCTTTGGCGTAATCTTCCAGTATGAAAAATTTCTCGCCTTCCGTAAAGTAAAACTCTGCCTCTCGCAATTTGATGCCCGAGGCTTGTGCTTCATCCTGTGGTTTCTTTTTCCGTTGGCCATGGCTGGCCAGCGGTGCCAGTAGTATCAAAAACAGCCCGGCATATATAACAATATTGAATTTGCTTGAGATCACGCTATTGTATTGAAGTCACCCACACTTAAGTCAAGCGATGAGCCTTCAAAAATAGCGAAATTCCCTAACATGCTATTATCCAATACCGCCCGGGATACGGTAGCGTCTTTCTGGATGATGGAATTGGTGATGCGGCTGTCAGTGATGCGCGAATTTTCACCCACGGAAACATGCGGCCCGATAACCGAATTTTCGATAACGGCCCCTGCGCCAATATAGCACGGAGGAATTACCACGGCGTTTACGATCTTCGCTTTGTCAGACACAAGCTTCTGATCTTTAATAAATTCCAGGTAGCGGCCGTTGGTTTGTACCGTTACATTTTTATTGCCACAGTCGAGCCATTCGGTTACTTCACCCGTCATCAGCTTTGCTCCGTTCTTGTTCAGTCGCTGCAGCGCAGAGGTAAATTGGTATTCGCCTTTTTCTTTTATGTCATTGTCAATGAGATATTGCATCTCTTTGGCAAGAGCTTCTCCATCTTTAAAGAAATATATACCAATAATGGCGAGGTCTGAAACGAAGGTGGAAGGCTTTTCAACAAGATCGGTAATCTCTTTTTTATCATTCAGTTTTACCACCCCGAATTGAGAAGGATCCTCTACACGTTGCACCCATATAATTCCGTCTTTAGTGGTATCGAGCTTGAACTCTGCTTTGAATAAAGTATCAGCAAAGGCAACGATAATTTTTCCGGTGAAAAGTTCTTTCGCAAAGAGTAATGCATGTGAAATACCGAGTGCTGATTCCTGATAGTATATTTTACCAGTTGCACCTACTTCCTTAGCTATTGCCTTGAGATTTTCTTCTACGTCTTTACCGAAGCCTGGGTGTATAATGAACCCGATGTTTTCTATTTTCTCGGGACAAACTTTAGCAATGTCTTCCACTAAGCGATGCACAATGGGTTTGCCGGCGATAGGTAACAATGGTTTGGGAACCGTAAGTGTGTGCGGACGTAACCGTTTACCTAAGCCTGCCATGGGTATGATGATATTCATAGAGAGGTTGATTGGTTAAAGTTTACCGGCTGCAAATTGATTGCTGATTTTTTTGCGGCAAAATAATCAAAAATCAGCGCAAGACTTGTTTGAAAGATTTTCTTTCGAGTAAAAAAACTGTTAAGATATACAGCACGATAATGAGTGCATGAAAACTGATGGCGATCCATTGATTCTCTATTCTAATAGCGCGAACTATATAAACGACAACGGTTGTAATAAAAATGTATGCCAACCCGGCTATAACGCGATAAGGAATCGGATAATATTTTTGCCCTAATATATAGCACATGGCCATCATCCAGAAGTAACAGATAAAAGTTGCCCAGCTGGATCCCATATATCCTGCAATCGGTATAAGAAAATAGTTGGCAACAATGGTAAGCACGGCACCGCTGATAGTAATGATGGTGCCATAATAGGTTTTATCAGTCAGCTTGTACCACGCTGAAAGATTATAGTACACACCGAGGAACAGATAACCTAACAACAGGATCGGTACTATATCAAGTCCTTCCCAGTAGGCCTGGCGCTTTAAAAAAAGTTTCAACACATCCAGGTTGATGCTGACACACAGCAACAGGAAACAACACACAATGATAAAGTAATGGTTAACCCTGGCAAAAAGCTGTGGCGAATTTTTATCGGCTGCATTGGAGAAGAAGAAGGGCTCGGCAGCATATCGGAATGCCTGGATGGCAAGATTCATAAGGATGGCAAATTTATAGCACGCACCAAAAACACCGAGCGCATATTCTGAGCTTTGGCCAGGATAGAAACCTGCGGGTAACCACCATTCCAGCGTAAGGCGTGAGAACATTTCGTTTGTCATGCCTGCCAGACCCATCAACATAATGGGGTACGCATACTGCGACATGGTAGCAAACATAGTGCGATCGTAGTCAGGCCGCCATTGCAAGAGTGTACGTGCAAAGAGCACAAGATAAAATGCGTTGGCTATAAGGTTAGCCAGTATAACAAATCCCACACCGCGTTCCGGATCAAACGCTATATATAGAAAGTATATATTGAGTCCTACGAGGATAGCGATGTTCATGAGCTTGCCGAAAACAAACTTGAGCGCTTTTTTCTGCAGGCGCAGACGGGCGAAAGGTATAGCAACCAATGAATCTATAAAGAGTATGCATGCCAGCCAGATTACGAAATTCGATTTACCCGGAATGGAGAGAACAGATGCTATAGGATTGGCAAACACAATGAAGATCAGTGTGAGCCCGGCGCTAATGGTTATAACAACCGTTTGTGCAATGTTGAATATCTTTTGTTCGTCCGCACCTTCTTTGTTAGCGAAACGAAAGTATGCTGTTTCCATGCCAAACATGAAAATGATGTTGATCACAGCAGAGTAAGCAAACAGCTTTGTGATAACACCGTATGCGTCTGGTGAAAATACTTGCGTATGCAGGCTAACCAATAAGAAATTAAGAAAACGCGGTACAATACTTCCCAATCCGTAGAGTACTGTTTCTCCTGCTAGTCGCTTTATCTTGCTCATGCTTGTTTGTCGTGCGTTTTATTCTCCGGTAAACGGAGGTATCATAAACGATTAGCGACCTGTAAAATTTGGTTTTCGTTTTTCAATAAATGCAGAAGTTCCTTCTTTGAAATCTTGTGTGGTGGTGCAGGCTGCAAAGAGTTCGGCTTCTGTTGTATAGCCGGCATCTTCAAAGCTATAGCCGGCATTTATACTTTTAATAACATTGGCGATGGCAACCGGACCCTTACTGATTATTTTAGTCAGCATAGCCATGGCCAGTTCCATCAGTTCTGTTTTGGTAGCCACCACGTGATTTACGAGCCCGAGCGACTTAGCCTCCTGTGCGGTGACCATATCGCCGGTCATGATGAGCTCAAGTGCCTTTCCTCTTCCTACTAATTGCGCTAGTCTTTGAGTTCCTCCGTATCCTGGAATTATCCCAAGGTTTACTTCGGGTTGTCCGAATTTTGCATTTTCAGTAGCCAGTCTGATGTGGCACGCCATTGCCAGTTCGCACCCGCCTCCCAGGGCAAAACCGTTGATTGCTGCGATTGTGGGTTTTGATGAATTTTCAAGAGCCTTAAAGAGCTGCTGACCTTTTTGGGAGAGCGTCAAAGCCTCCTCTTTACTCAGCGAGGAAAGCTCTTTTATGTCTGCCCCGGCTACAAAAGATTTCTCGCCATCGCCTGTAATAACAACCCCCTTCACATCACTGTTAAAACTACTATCGTGTATAGCTTTGTGAAGCTCATCCAGAGTTTCAACATTAAGTGCATTCATAGCATCTGGACGCGAGATCGTTATAACCAGAACGCCATTCGTATGATGTGTTTTGATGACGGGCATGACTGTAAAATTTGCTTACAAAAGTGCAATTAATATCGATAGAGATCACAACGTGGATATGAGAAGGTTTTCTGTTTTAACAGGAATAGCATTTTCATCCATGCACATCATCCACCCAGTGGATATAGGCATACTGGGATAACTGGATTGGAAATACGGCACCCACCGAAAAGTATATCAGTGCGAATGTAGTTGTTTAACAACGCCATGACGTTTGCGTCAAGTGCATTTTTTATGAGTTGGGTTTCACAACGATACAATTAACATTAGAGGGCTTCGTGACAAGTTACTGTACTACTTCCACCATTGAATTCCCCACTTCTGTTTGCTTGAAATTTATTCGGTTAAACTCTCATCTACAGCACGTGTAGCGCGTATTTTTAAGCGTTGACTTCATTAATCGATTTTTGTTCCCACGTTGATCCCTCAACTGTTTGAAATTTTTCAAAAATGGAAACTTCTGATGGTATCAATCTGGTATTGATTTTTTCAAAAACAAATTTTTTCCAATTTACGAAATCGTTTCCGATAGGTAGCTATCCGGTTTAAAATGAGGTTTTACACGCCGTTTAAACACGGAATTGCCGAATTTTAACTAATTATGCACCTATAATGTAGTTTTGTAGAAACCATCCATAACCGTAACATGGTAAAAGATTTGTTAAAGGCTTGGTTTGGTAGGTTTCTTGTTAAAACTCACACTGCCCCTCCCAGTTGTACTTATCGATTTAGTATTTAAAACGAGCAAAAAGCTTGAAGGCTATCGCTTTGTCTAAATCGAAAAGAAGAACTGGTAAAAGGATTAACTATTATGAAAACCAGCAAGACACAACAAACTTTATGTTCACGTCATCGTGCTACGATAAGTGTTATTTCGGCTAGATCTATTGCGCTTCTGATGGTTTTTCAGATGCTTGCTTGCTTTGCGTTTGCCCAGGCAACCATGACAAACTCTGGAAACTGGGCAACTGCCGGTAACTGGAGTGGTAACAACATTGGTGATGTTGTTACAGAAACCGTGGATATTAGTAATACCGTAAATCCTACTATAAATAACGGCTCCAGCTATACAGTAGGAAGCACTACACTGAGTAATAACAATACGCTTACTATAAATTCGGGTGGGACGCTAAACATTGGAAATTCAACTACGGCAGCTACGCTTACCACGAACAACAATGCAAACATGGTTATTAACGGAACCCTGATCATCTGGGGTGATGTGAACGTCAATAATAACATTCACTGGAATATTACCGGTACAGTAATAATAAAAGGGAACCTCATTATGTCTAACAATGCCAACATTGTTGTAGCAGCAGGAACCGTAACTGTAAGTGGAAATTTTACCAGCGGCGGCAATACAAACGTAACGGTTAGCTCAGGTGGTGTGGCTATAGGAGGAAACGTTAATGTTGGCACCCACTCGAATCTTTCAGCGTGTGCTTCATGTTTTACCCGCGTTGGTACCTGTACAGGCCCTGCATCCTTTTGCGGCAATACAACCCTTCCCATAAAGCTGGTGGAGTTTGCAGGTGAAGCTGTTGCTGCAGGCAACAACATTCACTGGGTTACATCGATGGAAAGAAACTTCGATTACTTCGAGTTGGAAAGAGCGGATAAAGATCTTGTTTTTGAAACCATCGCGACTATAAAAGGTAAAGGTGGCCTTGACGTAACAACCTCTTACCAATTTGTTGATACAGCTCCACTGGTTGGTAACAACTACTATCGCCTGAAGAGCGTAGATCTGGATGGATCGTTTGAATACTCTGACGTGATTGTCGCGGAATTGACAGGAAACAGTGATGTGAAAATCTATCCGACCCTCGTTTCAGATGGTTCTTTCTCCGTTCAGCTTAGTGACAGTTATAGCAAACCGGTTCGGTTGGAAATGACCGATGCCATGGGCCACCTGGTATATGTTTCAGACCTCACCGAAACTATTTCTACAATTGAATTCCCCACTTCTGTTTTGCCGGGAATTTATCAGGTTAAACTCTCATCTAATCAGCAAGTTGTAGCGCGCATTTTTAAGAAATAAGCGTTACATCATTCATCGGTTTTTGTTCCCACGTTGATCACCCAATTGTTCTAAATTTTCCAAAAATGGAAACTTTTAGTGGTATCAATCTGGTATTTATTTCCAAAAATAAATTTCTTCCAATTTACGAAATCGTTTCCGATAGATAGTTATCAGGTTAAAAATGAGGTTTTATACACCGTTTAAACACTGAAATTGCTTGTTTTTTGCTAACTATGCACCATAATGAGGTTTTTTATAGAATTAGATATAACCTTAAATGTGGTAATACCTTTCCATAGACTTGGTTTGGTAGGTTTCTTGTAAAACTCATACTGCCCATCCAGTTGTACTTATCGATTTGGCATTTAAAAAACGAGCTAAAGGCTTGAAGGCTATCGCTTTGTCTAAATCGAAAAGAAGAACTGGTAAAAGGATTAACTATTATGAAAACCAGCAAGACACAACAAACTTTATGTTCACGTCATCGTGCTACGATAAGTGTTATTTCGGCTAGATCTATTGCGCTTCTGATGGTTTTTCAGATGCTTGCTTGCTTTGCGTTTGCCCAGGCAACCATGACAAACTCTGGAAACTGGGCAACTGCCGGTAACTGGAGTGGTAACAACATTGGTGATGTTGTTACAGAAACCGTGGATATTAGTAATACCGTAAATCCTACTATAAATAACGGCTCCAGCTATACAGTAGGAAGCACTACACTGAGTAATAACAATACGCTTACTATAAATTCGGGTGGGACGCTAAACATTGGAAATTCAACTACGGCAGCTACGCTTACCACGAACAACAATGCAAATATGGTTATCAACGGAACCCTGATCATCTGGGGTAATGTGAACGTTAATAATAACATCAACTGGAATATTACCGGTACAGTAATAATAAAAGGGAGCCTCATTATGTCTAACAATGCCAACATTGTTGTAACAGCAGGAACTGTAACTGTAAATGGAGATTTTACCAGTGGCAACAATACAAACGTAACGGTTAGCTCAGGTGGTGTAGCTGTAGGCGGTAATGTTAATGTGGGTAACGGTTCCAATCTTTCATCGTGTGCTTCATGTTTTACCCGCGGTGGCACCTGTACAGGGCCTGCATCGTTCTGTGGTAATACAACCCTTCCCATAAAGCTGGTGGAGTTTGCAGGTGAAGCTGTTGCTGCAGGCAACAACATTCACTGGGTTACATCGATGGAAAGAAACTTCGATTACTTCGAGTTGGAAAGAGCCGGTAAAGATCTTGTTTTTGAAACCATCGCCACTATAAAAGGGAAAGGTGGCCTGGATATAACAACAGCCTATCAATTTGTTGACACGGCTCCTTTAGTGGGCAACAACTACTATCGCCTGAAGAGCGTAGACTTCGATGGCTCGTATGAGCACTCTGATCTGATCCATGTAGAATGGAACGGATCAACTACGGGTACCATACTATACCCTACCATTGTTAGCAAGTATTTTACAGTTGATCTGAAGGATGAGATTTCTGCACCGGCCAACCTGGTGATGATCGATGCAATTGGCAATACGCTGTACAGCACTCAACTTAGATCATCAGTATCAACAGTGGAAGTACCTGACTATATAAAACCTGGTACATACCTGGTAAAAATAGCGGCTGCTTCCGGGAAGAGAACGATCCGGATATTGAAGAAGTAGTAGCTCGAAAATATAATTAGAAAATGATCACAGCCATGACGGAAGATTCTTCAGGATATCTTCTGTCATTTTTGTTAGATCAAATTGAGGCTCCCAACCCCAGTCGATGCGTGCAGCAGAATCGTTGATAGATTTTGGCCATGAGTCTGCAATTGCCTGGCGAAAATCCGGATTATAGGTGATCTCAAATTCGGGTATATGCTTTTTGATCTCAGCAGCTATTTCAGAAGGGCAGAAGCTCATCGCTGAAATGTTATAGCTTCCTCTTTCATTGATTTTTTCAGCTGGAGCTTCCATCAAGTCTAACGTTGCTTTCACAGCATCATCCATATACATCATAGGAAGATAGGTATCGGATTTGAGAAAGCATTCAAATTTTTTATCCGTTAATGCCTTAAAGAAAATATCAACGGCATAATCTGTAGTGCCACCACCCGGTTTTGTTTTATAGCCGATAAGCCCGGGGTAACGAAGGCTTCTTACATCAAGCCCGCGATTTTTATGATACCACTCACACCAGCGTTCACCTGCCTGCTTGCTGATACCGTAGACCGTTGTTGGGTCCATAACAGTATCCTGAGGTGTTTTTATCTTCGGTGTTGTAGGGCCAAACGCTGCAATAGAACTGGGCCAGTATACTTTTTGGATTTTACATTCAACAGCTGCATCAAGTACTTGAATAAGACTGGTCATGTTGAGGTTCCAGGCAAACTTGGGATTCTTTTCTCCTGTGGCCGAGAGCACAGCTGCCAGGTGATATACTTGTGTGAAATTATTTTTGCGGATAAAATCGATGAACTCTTTTTCTTTAAGTACATCCAGTATTTCGAAGTTACCAGATGCCAGTATTCCCTGCGGCTCCTTAATGTCGCTTGCAATGACGTTCTCCTTGCCGTGCAAATTCCAAAGACCTTGTGTTAATTCCGAACCCAACTGCCCGCCTGCACCAATAACAAGAATTTTCTGTTTACCCATTGTCTATCTGTTAAGTCAGCTTTCACCTCGCCTGCTACCACCAATATGTGGAAGTTAATGGTATCTGATTCGTTAAAAACGCGGGGCGAAATTACCAAAAATTAGCAATCGGCTATCTTACGTTAGGATTCGTTTTACATTAACTTTACGCCGTGAATTTTGAGGCTTATTTATCTTCGAAGAAAATTGATTCGGCTGCTTTCAAAAAAGCAGAACCTGTTCTGTGGGACTCGTGGAGAAGGGAATTTGAACAACTTCATCCGAATAGTTTCACTGCCCAGAAGTTGTATCTCATAAACCCGGTTCGCAGAAAATATCAACTTGCGATTGAGTCGTTGCCACAGGTTATACAAGCCGTTGAGAAAATTGCACCCGCCACAGAAGTCAAGCCTGTATCTCCCGCCATAGCAGATGCGCCTGTAGCAAAACCGGCAGTTGCAAGACCTGTAATGAAACCGAAGCTTCCTGCAGCTCAGCCAACATCTCCGCCATCAACAGCATCAACATCGGCAGAGCCCGTTTCATCTCCTGCAGAGCCGCCATCATCCAAACCGGTAAAACCCGTTATGGCGCGGCCGGTAATAAAACCAAAGCCGCCCGTTGCAGAAGGCGCGCCACAGCAAACATCAGAATCAAAACCAGCTATAAATTCAGGTGATGATACTGCCGCCAAAGATATACCTGCCAAGCCTGCGAAGCCGGTAATTCCCAAGCCAGTTATCAAACCGCCTAAACCCAAAACTGACTGACACATGTATAAGAAACTACAGCCTGTTCTAGAGAAAGAATTGCAGACGATACGTGACGCAGGACTTTTCAAAAAAGAAAGAATCATCATTACACCACAGGGCGCGGATATACGCACAAGCGATAACAAGGAAGTAATTAACTTTTGTGCGAATAATTACCTGGGGCTGTCATCGCATCCGCGTGTGATCGAAGCAGCAAAACGGGCGATCGATACACATGGCTTCGGAATGTCATCTGTACGCTTCATCTGTGGCACACAGGATATCCATAAAGCACTGGAACAAAAAATATCCGAGTTTCTCGGTACAGAAGATACTATACTATATGCAGCCGCTTTTGATGCCAACGGTGGTGTGTTTGAGCCGTTGTTCGGAGCAGAAGATGCGATCATCTCAGATGAGTTGAACCATGCTTCCATTATCGATGGCGTTCGCTTGTGTAAGGCCATGCGCTATCGATATAAGCACAATGATATGGCTGATCTTGAAAAGCAACTGCAGGATGCGAAGGCAGCAGGTGCAAAGCAGATGATTGTTGTTACGGATGGCGCATTCTCCATGGATGGCACCATAGCACAGATGGATAAGATCTGCGACCTCGCTGATAAGCATGAAGCGCTTGTAATGACAGACGAATGCCACTCCTCAGGATTTATAGGTAAAACGGGAAGAGGTGTCCCTGAATACCGTGGAGTAACAGGACGGGTAGACATTATAACAGGTACACTAGGTAAAGCACTCGGTGGAGCCTCGGGAGGATTTACCTCCGGCAGAAAAGAGATCATAGAGTTACTTCGCCAGCGTTCGCGGCCTTATCTCTTCTCCAATACACTGGCACCTTCTATTGTAGGCGCTTCCATTGAAGTGTTCAACATGCTTTCTGAAACTACTGAGCTTCGTGACAAGCTGGAGCAGAATACAAAATATTTCCGCAGCGAAATGACCAAAGCCGGTTTTGACATCAAGCCCGGAGAGCACCCGATTGTACCCATTATGCTTTACGAAGCGCCACTGGCACAACAGTTTGCAGACAAGCTATTACAGAAAGGAATTTATGTAATTGGATTCTTCTACCCCGTAGTAGCGAAAGGTCAGGCGAGAATACGAGTACAGATATCCGCTGCTCATGATAAGCATCACCTGGATAAAGCCATCAAAGCTTTTACAGAAGTAGGTAAAGAGCTTGGTGTACTGAAATAGAAAGGCTTAAAGCCAAAAGCAGAAAGCGCAAAGTCCGGGAGTATCAGGCTTTGCGCTTTCTGCTTTTAACTTTAAGCTTAATTTACTTAATGCGAAATTCCTTTTTACGTTTCTCTACAATCTCGCCCATCTTCGATGTATCTCTGCACATGAGGCCAAAGGCAGGATCGATGTTTTGTGAGGGGAAGAAGTATATACTTCCTTTCTTGCCTTTCACCTTCAGTTTATAGAGGTTGAGGTAAGGAACGATTTTCAGCGACTTTACTTCGGGCCATTCAAAACGCTCGTTCCGGTGTCCTTCCAGTATAACAATCTTGTTTTTGCCAATGGCAACCCGTCTGATCTTGTCTGTAATGAAAGAGAAAATAAAAAGACAGATCAATCCAATCGTAAAAAAAATCAGAGCAACAAAAAAGCTCTTGGCATTGAACTCGCGATCAATGATGATAACTCCTCCTACAATCCACTGAATAAGTGTAAGAGCGAGGAAGAAATATTTCGCGATGTAAAATTTAACGGGGCTTGCTTCTACCATTTTCATCACACTACAATTAATAGCCAAATCAAAATTACGACAGAAGTTACAAGAAAGTTTTATGTTATGAAACTTTCCGTACACTTAACTTTCTAATCTCTCTAGTCTTCTATCACAACCGGAAAATCCTGGCCACGACTAAAGGTATACGGATACTGCGGTCTGCCTTTCAACTGACGCGTCATCTCAGGCACCTGGTCGTCAATGTATGACTTCAATTCGTATATAGTAACCTTTCCATCTTTCGGTGCTCCGTCTGCAGCTCCTTGTAGCGCTTTGATCAGCACGTATGTAAAAAGACCGTGGCCCAATTCGGCAAACTCGGTAGCGAACTGCTCACTGCCAGCCGAGGCCATTACATGAATACCAGCACTCCGTGACAACTGTGCTATAGCCTTCTCTTCGCCGGCACCGCGTGTTGCCAATAATTCAACGGAGCCGCCCGACTGGCATGCGTCCATTACGATAAGTTGTTTTAACGCTTTTATATGCTTCAGCTTTTCCTGTAACACACCGGCTTCGATAGCTTCTTTTTGCAACGAGGAAGGATCGTATAGTCGCAGGTTGTCTGTAGGTATAAAGTAGAACTTGTCGTCTACCATGCTACCGTGGCCTGCGTAGTAAAAGATGAAAACATCTTCCTGGCTTATGTGCGCAGCCAGATCATCCATGGCCTTCAGTATCTGTTCGCGTGTAGCGTTGTTATCGTATAACGTGCGTAACTCAATGTTCTTGAAAAGCTGTGTACTTTTTTCATCTACAATTTTGCTGAACGACTCGGCATCGGGTTGGGCATAGTTCAGGTTAAGTTTGCTGTTCTTGTACTGGTTTATGCCTACTGCCAGTATATAGCAGGTGCTGCTCTTGGACGGATGGTCAGAGAATATCTCCGTGCTGTGCTGGTCTGACTCGATCCTGTCTTTGTTGCTCGCCACTACCGAGAAGGTGTTGAGACCTCCAATCAGATCAATGCTCTGCTTATAGGTTGTAGACTGCCCTTTGGATGATGGAAACTTCAGCGCTTCCTGGTTGAGGGCTATACTTTTTCCATTGTGCAGCACGCGAAGGTTTTCAGCACCGGCACCATTGTCAATTATTCTGACGTAAAGCTCTGCCTTGCCCTGGGTAGAGGGTACAACCGCTACACGTACTGTAGGCGGTGGTGAGCTGTTCAATTTTCCCTGTATACCTTTTTTCTCTTCGCCACCTCGGTTTTGAAAAATTTTCGGAAGAAGATCAGGACGATAAAAATCATTGAAGAACTGATCGACTGAATATGTTTTAGTGCCATTTACGAAGTGAATGAACTTGCGCGCATCGTCAGTGCCGTTGAAATAACCATCCGGATTTTTTACCATCCAGTCTTTCTCACCAATGTGAATGTGTTCAAAGAATTCTCTGCCACTGCTGAGGTCCCAGAATTTAGTAACTCCGTCTACGCTGTGGCTGATCAGCATTTTGTTGTCAGGACTGAACAACAGCGTGGTGATTTCCGCCTTGTGTCCTTCAAATGTTTTCACTACCTGTGCCGAAGCTATATCCCACACGCGGATAACCCGATCGGCTCCGGCAGAATATATATACTTCCCATCCGGATGAAAGATCGCTGTATGCACAGCACCACGATGCCCTTTCAGCTTCTTCGTCATAAGCCCTGTGCTGATATCCCAGAGTCGAATGGAGCCATCCCAGCTCGCACTCATCAATGTTTTTTGATCGGTGCTTAGCCGGATTGAAGAGATTATATCTGTATGACCAATGAAGTTCCGCACTTCTTTTTTCGTATCCAGTTCCCATAACTGCAATGAGTTGTCGAGACGCGCGGTTATCAGGTATAGATCGGTAGGATGGAAGAGTACATTATAAACCGAGTAACTTCCAAAGTCGAAATAGCTGAGCATTTTGCCGGTGGTGAGGTTATGAATTTTCATGGAAGCATCCCAGCTACAGGAAACAGCCGTAGTCTCATCGCTGTTGAAATGTATATCAAAGATTGGCTCACGATAACTTTGTATCGACTGAAGCGAATCGCCCGTTTGTACATCCCATAGCATGATCTTACCGTCACCTCCTCCGGTTAAAAGTTTGCTGCCATCTTTCGAGAGATCGTAGCACAATACACCTTTTTTGTGGCCTACATATTCCATCAGGTTTTTCCCCGTGGCGATGTCCCAACGTTTTACCTTTGTGCCAAATTTACCTTTAATCAAAGTCTTGCCATCTTTCGAGATGAGCAGTGAATTTTTAAAACGCACATAACGCGCTATATTCGACTCCCAATAAAAATTAGGGTCGTAATTCAATCCGCCTTTGTCGCGTGTGTTGAGAAAACCGGTGAGCACCAGTTCTTTTCTCTTCGAAATAATGTTCCAACGGAAGGCCGTATTGTTATCACATGAAACAAAGAGATGTTTGTTGTCGTGAGCAAACGCAATCTCGTGGAAGTCGCCTTCATCGGCAGTTAGCGTTGCTATTGCCTGGCCGGAGGCTTCATTAAAAACAGTTATGTCTTTTTCGGTAGCACGTGCCAGTAGCTTTCCATCGTTGCTCACGGCAATGCCTGTCAGGTCTTCTTCTGTTTGAGGATACTCCTGTGCCAGCGTGAACGATGATAGTATATATTTCCGGCCGGCTGAATTATGCGATACAGCATACAATGCCTTGCTGTCGGCACTAAATTCTACCCGTGTGCCACAGCCACCACAAAATCCTTCTATCGCAAGGTCTTTTACCAGCTTCCAATGCGTTGTTTCATACAGGCTCACTTTGCGATTATCCTGACCAAAAGCAACCCACTGACCATCGGGGCTTACGCCGATATCAACACCACTCCCTAAACCTTTATCCGGATCGACCGGGCACTTCGCTATAATTTTTCTTGTCTTGAAATCATATACTACTGCAGTGTCTCCATAGCCTGAATCATTGTAGCCGGCATGAATGAAGAAGCGCATTCTCGGGTCGACTGCGATATCGCGTATATAGTCTTTCGTAGTAATGGTATATAGTTCCTTGCCAGTCTTAATATCCCAGATGCGAATGGTTTGGTCGTTGCTTCCTGTGAAAAGTAAATTTCCGCCAGGAGAGAATTGCACACTGGTTACCGTTGCTTCATGGCCCAGAAAACTTCTTACTTCGCGGCCCGTACTCACTTCCCAGAGCCTGGCAGATTTGTCTTTGCTCCCGGTAGCTACATAGTTGCTGTCGGGACTAACAACTACCGTTACCACGGCCAGTTCGTGTCCTTTCTGTACAATGGTTTCTAATGATTGAGCGAAGACAACAGGCGCGAGTAAAATGAAGAGAAGGGTCGGTATAGATTTCATGCCAGTATAAATTGAGACATGAAGGTAACAAGATTTATGCTTTTGCCGGGGATGCAGAACTTTCGGTAGACTCGTGTTCTTCTTCTATAGTCATTTCTTCCCAATTGGCAGGTTCATCATTCCGCAGATATTCCAAAATCTTTTGCTCGACTTGTTTCAGTTTGAGTGCACGCAGGTATTTACCGTTGCGCGCCAGAATAAGGCGACCTGTCTCTTCCGATATAGCAAGCACCAGTGTATCGGTACTTTCAGACATACCTACCGCGGCACGGTGGCGCAACCCGAAATTAGGGGGAAGGTGATCGTTCTCGCTTACCGGCAATACACAGCGCGCTGCCCGCAAGCGGCCTTTGTGAACGATGACAGCACCATCGTGTAAAGGAGAATTTTTATTGAAGATTGAGATCAGTAATCGCTTATTTACTTCAGCGTCTAATGCATCACCGGTTTGCGCATAGAACTTTAGCTCCGTATCGCGCGAGAAAACGATGAGAGCTCCCGTCTTGGTAGCTTTCAATGTCTTTACCGCTTCAATCACCTGCAGAATATCAAAGTCATCGTGATACTGATGGCGCCAGTTCGAAATGGTTTTGAATATATTTTCACGAAACTCCGTTCCTCGTCCGATCACGAGCAGAAATTTTCTGATCTCAGGTTGAAAGAGAATAATCATGGCCAGTACGCCTACGCCCATAAACTGCCCCAGTATAGTTGTGAGCAATTCCATTTGTGCAGCGCGTACAATGAGGTATACCAGGTACAAGGCCAGCATACCCAAAAATATATTGACAGCTATACTGCCACGGATGAGTTTATAGATCTGATATAGTAAAACGCTCACCAGCGCTATATCGATGAAGTCAACCCAGCTTACCTCCAGAAATCCTATTTTGAAAAGAAAGATCATCCTGAAACAAAAGTAAGTAAAAGTATTGGCCGGCAATTATCAGACCGTGGTTTTAGCGAATGGATACATAACCTTGCCGGTCAGGGTTACAGCTTCAACGGCAGCCTGTACATCGTGCACGCGCAAAATGCCTGCGCCCTTTAGCAAGGCAATGGTGTTGAGTGCGGTGGTGCCGTTAAGGGCAGCTTCGGGAGTAGTAGACAAGGTTCGCCAGATCATAGACTTACGGGAAAGCCCGGCCAGCAGGGGCTTGCCGAGTATTTGAAAGTGATCGAAGTGATTGAGCAGCTCAAAGTTCTGGTCAACTGTTTTCGCGAAGCCGAAGCCGGGGTCAACAATAATATCGCGAACGCCTGCCTGGTGTAAAGTGTGGATGTTCTGATGGAAGAAATT
The DNA here is from genome assembly GCF_036786105.1 of Ohtaekwangia sp. NCBI lineage: Bacteria > Pseudomonadati > Bacteroidota > Cytophagia > Cytophagales > Fulvivirgaceae > Ohtaekwangia > Ohtaekwangia sp. The sequence goes on along the minus strand of NZ_DAIQRQ010000006.1, from coordinate 31,910 downwards.
GGTGATGTCTTTCAACAGATTCTCATAAGTAGTTTGCTGCGTCATGGTTTGCGGATTGCCTCGCATGTGCATCAATATATAGGGCGCCTTGAGGTGCGCCACGGTTTCAAACATCTTGTCATCGATAGTTCCTCCCGATACATCGTTGATCATGCAAGCGCCTTCAGCAACAGCCGCCCGCGCTACTTCGCTTCGAAAGGTGTCGATGGAAACGAATGTATCCGGGAAGTTTCTGACAATACCACGGATCGCCACCACCACACGCTTCCATTCTTCTTCAACCGAAATTTCGGCTGCACCGGGCCGTGTGGAGTAGCCGCCTACATCAATAAAAGTGGCACCTTCCTGCACCATCTTTTCGGCTTGTTTCAATATTTCGTTCTCGGAAATATACCGGCTGCCGCTGTAAAAACTGTCGGGCGTAACGTTGAGAATGCCCATTACCCTGGGCGTATGCAGGTCTACAAGCCGCCCGCGGAGGTTCAGTGTTTTGTTTGTGGAAAAAAAATTATTTTCGAAAGCGGATTTCATGCCCGTCATAGATGGAATTGTCATTCAAATTAAGAAGTTTGCGAGCTAAAGTTTTATCCCTTGATCGAAAAAACATCCCAGGAATATAAAACGGTGATTGCTGTTTGCAGGTCGCTGTTCGAAAAGAAAACGCGCGACTATGGCACGGCCTGGCGAATATTAAGGCTTCCTTCCATTACCGACCAGATTTATATCAAGGCACAACGCATCCGCAGTATTCAGGAGAAAGGCGTGCAAAAGGTAGACGATCCGATCCGCGATGAGTTCATCGGTATCATCAACTATTGCGTTATCGCACTCATTCAGATACAGCTGGAAAAGTCTTCGGCCATGGAAATGTCGTTTGAAGAATTGCAGCCGCTGTACGATGGTGCTGTGAATGAAACATTCGAGTTGCTGCAAAACAAGAATCATGACTACGGTGAGGCGTGGCGCGAGATGCGGGTAACATCCATTACCGATATAATTCTGATGAAGCTGCTGCGCGTAAAGCAGATTGAAGATAACCAGGGCAAAACATTGGTGAGTGAAGGAGTGAAGGCTAACTACCAGGACATGATCAACTACGCAGTGTTTGCTATGATAAAATTGGGGAACGACTGATTGAACTATACCGGCATGAGAAAGATTATTGACCAGTTTTCGAGATTTTTTGTTGGAGCGCTGTTTATTTTCTCGGGCTTGATCAAGCTCAACGATCCGATTGGCACCGAGATAAAAATGGAAGAATACTTCGAAGTATTTGCCGATGATTTTGGCTCTTTCTTTTTGTTCTTCAAATCATACGCGCTTGAGATTGGATTTATACTTATCGTGCTTGAAGTGGTGCTGGGTATAGCGGTGTTGATCAATTACCGCATGAATATCACCACCAAAATATTGCTGGCGTTAATCGTCTTCTTTACGTTTCTCACATTTTACTCTGCATATTTCAACAAGGTAACAGACTGCGGATGTTTTGGTGATGCCATTAAGCTTACACCATGGCAGTCGTTTACAAAAGATGTTATACTCATTGTATTCATCCTTCATTTATTCTGGTATCGAAAAACGTATCAGCCGGTGTTGTATAGCAGGGAAGGAAATATTGTGATCATTATATCAACCATCGTATGCATCGGTCTGGGGGTTTATGCCATCCGTCATTTGCCGTTCATTGACTTTCGCGCCTATAAAATTGGTAACAATATACCGCAGCAAATGCAGCCGCAGGAGCAACCGAAGTTTGAGTATATATTTCAACGCAAAGACAATGGCGAAGAAGTTCGCTCGGCAGAATACCTGCCCGATACACTGGTGTATAAATATGTAAGCGTACGACAGACCAATGAAGATAAAACGAAAGCGAAGATTACCGACTATACTGTATCTACAGTAGAAGGCGAGGATATAACCCAAAGTACATTCCAGGGCGAAAAACTTCTGTTCATCATTTATGATGTATCAAAAGCTTCGGTAAGCAACATCGATAAGATTCGTCAGTTAGTGAAAGATCTTGATGGTAAAGTAGAAATGATGGTTTTGACCGCCTCCAGTTCAGAACAATTTGAAGCCTTCCGTCATGAATATCAATTGGCCGTGCCGTATTACTTTGTAGATGCGACTGTGTTGAAGACTATCATCCGCTCTAACCCCGGAATCACCGTATGGAAAGACGGAACAGTAAAAGGCATGTGGCACCACAACGATACCCCTGATGCTGCGGAGGTGTTGGAGAAATTGAAGACTGATTAGATATTGAAAGATTGGAGAATTTTAAGATTGAAAGATTGGGCATAGTGATTATCCGCCTTAATCTTTCAATTTTCCAATATTACAATTGTAAAAAATGAAAGTATATCTGATAGGAATGCCAGGTTCGGGCAAAACAACGTTGGGGCTGCCCTTGGCGGAGCATTTAGGTATTCTGTTTGTTGATCAGGATAAAGAGATTGAAAATCGCGAAGGAAAATCCGTACAGCAGATCTTTGCCGATAACGGTGAAGACTATTTCCGCCAGGTAGAGTCGCAGGTATTGCGTGAGTGGGCTGCCTCCCCAAAAAGCTTTGTAATGGCTACCGGTGGAGGCTCGCCTTGTTTTTACAAAGGTATAGAAGTGATTAATGAGTCGGGCATCAGTATATTCTTTGATGTGTCGGTGCAAGAGCTTTTAAAGCGCGTAGGGAAGAATAAGGATCGCCCCTTGCTTCATGCTGCTGACCTGAGCGAGAAAGAAGAAAAACTGAAAACACTATATATAAACCGAATGCCGGTTTATAAGGAGGCACACATTATACTCGATCATCCCACCTTTCAAAGCCTGCTCAAGGCTGTGCAGTTTAGAAAGTAAACCCAAAGGTGATCATCGATGTGGTGATCTTGTTTTTGATACTCACCACCGGCTCCGAAGCATCCGATAAAGTATACGGGCTATAGTAATTGCTGGCTTTACGCTGGATGAGTGCAAAGTCGGCAAAGAATTTCTTCAGCCTCACGCCTACACCACCGCTGATGCTTTCGATCTTATTATCAATGTTTCTATCCTGGAATGTGCTGCTTTGAATGTTATATCCTGCACGAACGCGGAAAATGTTGTAGCGCAGCTCAGCACCAACACGATAGTTGTATACAGCTTTGTAAAGTGATTTGATCTGATCGTTATCGCTGGAGAAAGATACGTCCGTTACATTCGAGCTATACCGCGACTTGGCTGGATTGGTGCGTTCAATATCGGCAGATATAAAACCGTACTTCGATATAAATGCAATGCCCGCACTGAGTTTCAAAGGTGTTGTCAGGCTATAGTCTGAGGTTACTTCATCCGTGGAGGCAGACTCGTTGTTCAGGCGCACATTCTGATGACCGTCCCAGTAATCATAATTCTTCCAACTGGTAGACATAGAAGCGTCATAAGTTTCTGTGAGCTGATAATACGTTGGTGAAGTAAAAGACAAGCCCAGCTGCATAAAATTAAAAGGCCTGGCGATAGCACCCAGCGTTACGTTTACACCAGAGCCGCGCACATTCAGGTTTTCGGAAAGCTGCATGTTGTTGATCACATCCGAGCTATAGCCTTCGCTGTAAACTTTCTGCGATTTATAGTTGAGGGTAGTGATACCAAGACCTCCGCCGAAGAACAGAATGTCTTTATAGTTAGCTCCGTATGAGAAGTTCCATTGATTCGATCTTCCGGTTGTGGTGATCTCTTCGCGCTGATCAGATTCTACAGGAGCATCGGTAAAGTATTGAGAATCCGATCCGGGAGGGTCTAACAAGGTGGTAGGCCCGATCAGGTAATTATAGTATGCCAGTCCCGTAGGGGTATTGTATTGATACTGGCCATTATCGAACTGGCTGGTGTTGGTGCCGTTGGCCTGCTCCATAAAATAATCTACAATCGATGACGTGGTGTTGTGGCCGCTGTAGATGGTTGAATTATTAAAGTCGTTGATCCGTGAAAAGGTAATGCCGAAAGTTCCTCCTTTAAAATCCCCTTCCTGGTCGCGCTTCATGTTAAACACCAGGCTAAAACCCGGTATATTGAATTTGGAGAAGCTTTCGTTATTGGTTGAGCCGTTAAGTGTAGCCTGGGAGTTGTAAAACGAAAGAGCAGGAGTAAGTGTAACTTCCGAGCGATTATACATACCCAGACCGGCCGGGTTAGACTGGGCTGAGCTGTAATCGCCACCCAAGGCTATTTGAGTACCGCCAAGGCCAATGATGCGGGCACTTCCTGCCGGTTGCGTTCTGCCAAACAACAAAGCTGATTCAGCATAACTTTGTGCCCATGCGCTATAATTTATAGACAAGAGAATAACACTCAGGACTATCCCAATACTTTTCTTCATCACCACAAAAAGAATTTTAATTTACGCTACCCTATAGACTAGTGTCTTGTTCTGCCACCGCTGTGTGAGCCGCCTCCGCCACCACCACCAAATGATCCACTGCTTCTGCCACCACCATCAAACGAGCTGCTTCTGGACGGTGTGAAGGATGAATTGCTGGAACGGTTATTAGAATCAAAGAAGCTGCTGCTTCGTGTAGGCGCAGAGTTGTGCCAGTTGTTATTGTTATTATTATTCTGCGAGAAGCCACTTTGCGATTGGGTAGAGGTGCTTCTCCACGATCTGTTATAGTACTCGTTCGAGCTGCGGGTAGTTGTAGAAGGATACGAGTTGCTGGAGAAACGTCCATTAGTAGCACCTGTGTTGCTGCCTGTAGTCGTTGTGCCGGTGCTGGTTGAACGCGTACGTCCGCCGGTGTTGGCAAAATTGGTATAGTGATCGTTGGATACAATACTTGTTCCTCTTGAACCACGCTTGCCGTAAACCACGTTGCGACCATTATCAGAGCCGTTGACTACAACCACTGCAGGATAACCGCCTCCATACCATCCGGAGCCGTATCCATAGCCCATTCCCATGTAAGGACCCCAGGCTGAAGAGTAGCCGAAGTAATAAGGATTGTTCCAGTAGTTGTAATTTCCTCCCCAGCCATAGTTCCAGGAATTACCCCAGTAGTAGCTGAATGAAGTAGACCAGCCGTTGCTCCAGTATGGATTGTACCACGGACTATAATAAGCGTTGCTGTATCCGTAATACGGGCTGTTCCAGCTATTAATAGAAGAACCATAGTATGCTGAAGTATACCATGGATTAGAATACCAGGAATTTAAATTGTTATTGTAGTTGTTCAGATTGCTGGTAGTCTGATAACGATAGTCGTTCAGGTAATAATCCTGATTATCGGTTTGTGCAGTGGCAGCATTGGCGCGTGCTGCATATTCCGGATTAACATTGCGTGCTGAATAGCTGTCAGTAGGGTTGACAAAATTGTCATCCGCTACCTCTTCCATACGCTTCGATTTCTTTACGCTGGCCGCATATGCCTGTTGATCCGCCAATTTTTGCGCATCTTCTTTTTTGCGGTCCTTGCTGTTGAAATACATATCGTCATACTCCTGTGCAAATGCTGCAGAAGAGAAAACTATAGCTACCAGGCTGAATAAGATTGAAGTTTTCATAATGCCTTTGGTTTGAATCTGCTTTTGTAACAAATATTAAACGATAAACCGTTCGATTTGTGTTGATAAAGCTACAAAAATTAGCCAGTATTTAATTTGTTAAAATTTATATTTGCCCTCCGAACAATTTTAAAAACAATAATTATACCAGCATGGCGAAAGAACTCCCAAGCCGAAACGAAGACTACTCCCAGTGGTACAACGACTTAGTAAAGAAAGCCGACCTGGCCGAGCACTCTGATGTGCGTGGCTGCATGGTGATTAAGCCGTATGGTTATTCCATCTGGGAAAAGATGCAGCAGGCACTGGACAAGATGTTCAAGGATACAGGGCATACCAATGCTTACTTCCCGCTGTTCGTGCCCAAAAGTTTGTTCGAAGCTGAAGAGAAGAATGCGGAAGGATTCGCCAAGGAATGTGCGATTGTTACACATTATCGCCTCAAAACTGATCCGCAGAATAAAGGAAAATTGATTGTTGATCCGGATGCACAACTGGAAGAGGAACTGGTAGTACGTCCTACCAGTGAAGCCATTATCTGGAGCACCTATAAAAAATGGATACAATCCTATCGCGACCTGCCTATACTGGTAAACCAGTGGGCAAACGTGGTGCGTTGGGAAATGCGTACGCGTCTGTTTCTGCGCACAGCAGAATTTCTGTGGCAGGAAGGGCACACGGCACATGCTACTGCCGATGAGGCAATAAAGGAAACGGTGCAAATGCTGGATGTATATGCCGATTTTGCAGAGAACTTTTTAGCATTGCCTGTAGTGAAAGGCAGAAAGTCAGAGGGCGAAAAATTCCCGGGTGCTATTGATACTTATTGTATCGAAGCCATGATGCAGGATGGCAAAGCACTGCAGGCTGGTACATCGCACTTTCTCGGACAAAATTTTGCCAAGGCATTTAATGTGCAGTTCACAAGCCGCGAAGGTAAGCTCGATTACGTATGGGGAACATCGTGGGGTGTGAGCACGCGTTTGATGGGAGCGCTGATCATGGCGCACTCGGATGATGATGGATTGGTGCTGCCACCCAAGTTGGCGCCTATCCATGTTGTTATTGTGCCGATCTTTAAAACTGATGAAGAGTTAAACAAGATAGCAGATAAAGTGCAGGAGATATCCACCGCACTCCGCAAGCAAGGTTATGCCGTGAAATTCGATAACCGCGATACGCATAAGCCAGGTTTCAAATTTGCCGAATGGGAATTGAAAGGTGTGCCTGTGCGACTGGCAATCGGTCCGCGCGATATGGAGAATGGCACAGTAGAAGTTGCCCGCCGGGATACAAAAGAAAAACAAGTAATGAAGCTCGACCAGGTAGCAACGGAAATTCCGAAGCTTCTAGAGGATATTCAAACCAATATTTACCAGCGCGCCCTTAAATTCAGAAATGAAGTAACCACATCGGTGGATACATACGAGGATTTCAAGAAAGTGCTCGATGGGAAAGGTGGTTTTGTGCTGGCACACTGGGACGGAACGCAGGAAACAGAAGCTGCCATTAAAGAAGAAACAAAAGCTACCATCCGCTGCATACCCCTGGATGCAAAAGAAGAGGCCGGTGTCTGCATGTATTCCGGTAAACCTTCGTCAAGACGCGTGTTATTTGCCCGGGCCTATTAGTGCCTGGGCAAATACCCTTGCGGGGGTATGTAATTCTTTGCCAAATAATCTGCACATTAGCAGACTAAAAATAACCCAACCTGCTCTCTATGTTGATGTGGATCATTATACTGGCACTTCTGATGATTGGCCTCGGCCTCATCATTGTAGAGCTTGTATTTATACCGGGAACCACCGTGGTGGGATTACTCGGATTGATCTTTACCATTACCGGTGTTGTGATCAGCTATAGTCATTTTGGAAATGATATTGGGTTTTATGTGCTGATGGGAACCATGATGGCTACACTTGTAGCGTTATTCTATAGTTTTCGAACCGGGGCGTGGTCCAGATTTTCATTAAAGTCTTCCAACACCAGTAAAGTAAACGAAGATATTTTGGTCGATCTTCACATTGGCGATGAAGGTGTAACCCTATCAACGCTTCGCCCCATCGGCAAGGCAGAATTTCACGAGCGCGTCTTTGAAGTAAAAACGTTGGGAAATTATATCGAGCAGGGGCAGCGTGTAAAGATTACGCAGATGTACTCGAATCAAATTGTTGTAGAACCTATTAATTAAAATATACCCTTATTATGGAAGCTGCTGGTTTACTTATCCTGGTCTTTGGCGGGATCATCCTGTTTTTTATTTTTCTCTACTTCGTTCCGGTAAATCTCTGGATCACCGCGTTGTTCTCAGGCGTTCGTGTCGGGCTTTTCGAACTGGTGTTCATGCGCATCCGGAAAGTGCCGCCCAGAGTGATCGTAGAGTCGCTGATTACCTCCACCAAAGCAGGGCTTCAGCTTTCAACTTCCGATCTTGAAACGCACTACCTCGCCGGTGGAAATGTGCCGAATGTAATTCGCGCGCTCATCTCTGCAGATAAAGCAAATATTAGTCTTAGCTTCAAACAAGCTACAGCTATAGATCTTGCTGGTCGCGATGTATTTCAGGCCGTGCAAATCTCGGTTAATCCGAAAGTTATTACCACGCCGAAAGTAGCAGCGGTAGCAGCCGATGGTATACAGTTGATTGCTGTAGCACGCGTAACGGTTCGCGCGAGCATAGCACAGTTGGTGGGTGGTGCCGGTGAAGATACGATTCTTGCCCGTGTTGGTGAAGGTATTGTATCCTCCATTGGTTCTGCTAAATCACACAAAGAAGTATTGGAAAGTCCTGATAAAATTTCCAAGCTCGTATTGTCGCGAGGACTGGATGCAGGCACAGCATTCGAAATCTTGTCGATTGATATTGCCGATGTAGACGTAGGAGCTAACATTGGTGCTAAACTTCAGATCGATCAGGCTACTGCCGATTTGAAAGTAGCGGAAGCAAAAGCGGAAGAGCGCAGAGCGATGGCGGTTGCCCTCGAACAAGAGATGAAAGCAAAAGGACAAGAGGCGCGTGCAAAAGTAATTGAAGCCGAGGCAGAGATACCAAAAGCATTGGCTGAAGCCTTTGTAAAAGGAAACCTCGGCGTAATGGATTATTATAAAATGCAAAACGTACAGGCCGATACAGAAATGCGTCAGGCAATTTCAGGTACCGGTAAAACAGGTCAGTCTCCAGCGGGGCCGAAGAAAGAAGGACAGTAATTGGTGGAGTATATCCGTTAATTGTTACACGTTAACAGTTAGTGGTTGTCAGGAGTTTACCTGACTGCATATAAAACAAAAATCCCCGGTGTGAAAGACATCGGGGATTTTTTGTTGCGCGCCAGAGATATATACCTAATTTTTGAAATCAGTCCAGAGTGATCTTTTCTGCGCGATGAAGAACTCATTGAAGGGGTCGTACTGAATATAGTCGTATATCAGCGGGATTGTGCTGATGCCCTGCAGGTTAATTACACCATATTTACCATCGCGTGCTACAATGGCAAAGCCATTGCCTACATCTTCCAGTTTAGGATATCGCGGCAAGATGAGTATTTTACCCGAGGCATCGGCCAGTCCTTCCTGGTCGTTGATGGTGATCAGAAAATTTTTAGTAGGTAATAACGCTATCCGCTGATAGCGCACCGGTAGCAATACCTTTCCCGTTTTATCAATGGTGCCCCACAATTGCTTCAATCGCACAAACGCTACACCGTTTTTAAAATCCGTTACTTCATCATACGCAGGTTGTATAGCGATCTGATCCTGGTGATTGATATATCCCCAGTGTCCTCTGATTTTGGCAGGTGCAAGTCCTTCACTGAACTTTTGTACACCTTCATAGCGATTTGCTATGCGCAGCCGTCCTTGTGAATCTATAAAACCATATTTACCATTCTTGAGTATAGCACGCAGTCCTTCGCTCTCTTCGTAGATACGCTCGATGGCTTCTTCGGGATGCACCTGTCGATCGGCAATTCTTCCTTCAAGGTCTATCTTCCAGATCGTGCCGGAAGGAAGGTATTCCAATATATAGTCTTGCGATACCTTGATCGGATTATCCGTAAAGTATATCACATTGCCCGCTGTGCTCTTCAATGACTTTCTCTGTGGCGATTCTTCCAGGAATTTATTCTCCGTTAATATGGTCAGCTTGTTGGGGCGTGGTGAAACGATCCACTCTTCCTTCATATTGATGATGCCATATTGCTTGCGAAATTTCACAACAATCAATCCATCATCAATTTGTAGCACTGAATCATATACACACGCAATCACTTCTTTCCCTTTGTTATTGATCGCTCCTGCGAAACCTCGATTATTTGCAACCAGGTATGTATCGCCAAAAGGCTTGAGGTATTCATAAGGCTTTGTAGTCAATTGGGTTCCGAGACTGTCGAGCAATTGCCATGCGTTTTTTCCATTCTGCCGCTGACTGGCTAATATATAGCTCTTGCCCTGTATCAGTGTATCGTATAGGGGTTGAATGATGATTGTTCCCGTGCGATTGATCATGCCGTATTTACGATTCTGCATCACGATCGCTTTGTTGTTGATAAACTTCCCGATGGAAGAGAACGTGTTAGAAGAAACCGGTTTCAATTGTTGATCAGCCAGCACTACCAATTCACCCTTCTTTACTTTGATCAGATTCTTATCAACAGGCTCAATGGAATCGGCCTGATGTTTTTGAATGAGTTTGTTGCGACCATCCAGAAATTCCCACGTATGGGGTAATCGTATTTTCAGAGAACCGTCATCCAGCATGGCAATCGACTGATGGGCAGGCGGAATTTTGATTTGTCCGTCACGATCGATCACGCCTTGCTCCATTCCCTGGTAGATGATTGCATAGTTCCTGGTAAAGGGCGATATCTTGTCGATGATGAACCCGGTTACCTGTTTACCGGTTTCAGAGAACAGCGCAAACTTGTTCTCGAAATTTTGCACAGCAAAGCGCAAGCCTCCTATCGGGTATATATTCTGATACTGCTGCGGAATAATAGTGTGATTAGCGAGATCGGTTACACCGTATTTATACTGGTTGCCGATCTTGGTAAAGACGATGGCTCGCAGAGAGAATATTTTTATACCATCGTATTCAAAAGGCATGGCTTCTTTGCCGGCAATGGTAATACACCCGGCAACAACACGGGGAGAATATGAAGAGCTTTTCTTCGCAATGAAAAGCTGCGATTCGGCAGGAGTCAACTCATCGTATTCATTTTTGGTAATGCGATGGTTGCCGGTATTAATCAGTCCCCAGCGCCCAGCCAGTTTATAACCGGTAACATTATCAACCACAGAAAAATTACCATTGCTCCAGCCCAGTGCATCATACTGTGCAGGAATCACAATCTTTCCCTGATCGTCTTTTAAACCCGCCTTACCGTTTTCCTGAAAAACACTATAATTCGCTGCCGAGGAAAGAAAAGTCATTAACAGCAACGCCAGAGTATAACTCGCTACCTTCATTGCCTGCAAAGGTAGAAAGCCTGACTCGAAATACGTGATTATTATTGAAGCTTCTTGTGAAAATAGAGTACGTGCTCAGGCAACAGTTCTGGATGAGCAATCTTTACCAGGTCGTTTAAAATAATATCGGGGCGCAAATACCCCAGCTCCATATACTCGCTTCCGCCTTTGGCGCCCTTGCGCGCATCGGAAGTATATATCTGCTTTTGCTGAAATGCCTTGAAACGTGTGTAGCGTTCATCGGCTGCACGTATCTCCGCCAATGTCGAGTAAGGCCCTGTGCCTATCCAAAGGTCAGCCTGGTTAGCTTTTTCATATACTGCTTCAAAACTTAGTTCCAGATATCCGTTCGAAGCATCGTTGGTCCACAGGTAATGGATACCGGCATCATCAAGAATTCTGGCAGCATAGTTTTGGCCACCTGGCAAAAACCACGCATCACCGTATACAACGCCACATACTACCGATGGCCTTGTAGTGGTTTGAGCCGCGAGTGCCTGTGTGGCGAGGTAGTTATTTTTGATAATCTGAAAAACAGAGTCAGCGGCTTTTTCGCGGTTGAAAAACACAGCCATAAACTTGATCCACTCCGCCCGGCCCAGCGGATGTTTTTCCAGGTATTCGGCGTTGATCACCACGGGCACACCTAATTCTTCAATCTTCTTAAACTGGCCATAGTCACTGCTCAGCGCATAGCCCATCAGCATGTCCGGTTTTAGTACGGCAAGGCGCTCCAGATTAATACCCTTGTCGATTCCAAGCTCGGTTACTTTACCGGCGTCCACACGAGCACGCATTTTTTCGGAGCTGATAAAATCGGTGGTGGAGAATCCGGTAAGCTTGTCGGTTTCTTGAATGTAATCGAGTAACGGTATATGTGTGGTAGAAGTACAGGCGATGGAGGATAGCGGAGTGCGGATCACCTTTACATCGGCATCGTGAGGAGGGATTTCCTGATCTTTCGGAACCAGTAAGTATTTATAGCCTGAAGAAGCACCCTGAAAAGGTTGAGGCACTTCCACCATTTTTATGTTGTTGGCTTGGTAGTATACTTTGAAACCCATGGCATAATCGAGCGCCAGGGAATCTTTTACAGCGGATGCATTCTTATCAGTCTGTTCCCTGGGCGCACAGGCCCAGCATAGTATCAGAAACAAAATAACGCCCGAAATTTTTTGCATAACACGACTGTTTTGGAATAGAGAAGCAATTTAATCACTTTCACTTCCGGCAAGCTATCGGAAGTATAGGAAGGAGGAATAAATATTTAAGTTTGTCGTGTTATTATACTTATGGCGGATACAAACCCATCGGAAGAAGGAAAGCCTGGAGACAGCTCTCCATATCATTATATGGAAAACGGTTTCATCGTTTTTACAGAGGCTTTCCATTTAAAGCGAGGCTACTGTTGCAAGAGTGGCTGCAGGCATTGTCCGTATGGATTTAAAAAGAACAAAGACAAGCAGGAGCCTAAGTAATTTTTGTAAATACCTATACCTCTTTTTGTAGGTAGTGGTTATGTATAGCTTTATGATATGCCTCTAAATACCGTAACGCAGCCTGTCGCGAAGAGAGTGTTAACTTTTCGACTGACTGTATTAGTTCTTTTCGTGTTGGCTGCAGCGCGGGGAATCGGGCAAAATCTTCCTTCAATAGCTGGCTGAAGTGTTCTTCAAACCAGGCTACATTTTGCCGGCCACGATTCGTTGCAAAAAATCCCGAAGCAGTAGTCTGGCCGTGGTATTGCATAATCATGTCCCACACCGTATCAATCCCCGCACCTGTCTTCGCCGATGATGTAATGACACGTGGCATCCACCCCGATTCAGCAGGAGGAAAGAGATGAAAAGCATGCTGGTATTCTGCCATGGCTTCTGTAGCGTGCTTTATGTTGTCGCCATCGGCTTTGGTAATCGCTATACCATCGGCCATTTCCATAATTCCTTTTTTTATACCCTGCAGTTCATCGCCTGCTCCCGCCAGCATCAGCAATAAAAAAAAGTCGACCATATTTTTAACAGATACTTCTGATTGACCAACGCCAACCGTTTCTACAAGAATAACATCATAACCGGCGGCTTCGCAGAGCAACATCACCTCGCGTGTTTTATGCGCCACACCTCCCAATGTGCTACCCGAAGCACTCGGACGAATAAAGACATGTGGGTCTTTGGATAAATCCTCCATGCGGGTCTTGTCGCCCAGTATACTTCCCTTGGTTAGCTGGCTGCTTGGGTCGATTGTCAGTACAGCTATCTTTTTCCCTTGTCGGATAAGATGCTTGCCAAAGGTTTCTATAAATGTACTTTTGCCAACACCTGGAACACCGGTAATACCGATGCGGATAGCCTGGCCCGTTCGAGCGATTATCTTTTCGAGCAGTGCTGCACCCTGCTGCTGGTCGTCTGCGCGACTGCTTTCAATGAGTGTGATGGCTTGGCCAAGCACAATACGGTCTCCGCGCAGAATACCTTCCGCAAACTGGTCAATCGTGAGTCTGGATTTAATAGTTGGCTTCAAAGTTCTTATTGAATGAAGTTTTAAATTTCTAAATTTACTGGATACTACCCGCTTCCTGTATGAGGAAATTCCTGATCAACAGTTTACTCGCTACCTTATTTGTGTTTGCTTTTATGTGGGGTATTTCGAAGATCACCACACTTAACCTCTTCAATGCCTTTGACCCCATTGCACAGGCGCTTTCAGATTTTGAGCTCATCGATTATGCATTTTCCAACATCAGGCCCGATCCATTGGTAGACGAGCGTATTGTGCTGGTAAATATAGGCAACCTTACGCGCGGAGAATTGGCGCAACAGATATCAATCATTGCACAGCATAAACCCAAAGTAATCGGTATAGATGGTTTTTTTAATTGTGAAGGCGGTCTTCGAGACACGGTTGATTGTCCTCAACTGTTGGATACACTGGGTAATCTGTTGTTGAGCAATGCGATTAAAGAAGCAGGCAACGTAGTGCTCGTATCTAAACTTTTACAATCTGATTCGCTCTCGAAATCGGGTGCTATAGATGTATATGATTCTATTGAATATTCAGATCCCATGTTTCAGGATGTTGCAGATTATGGATATGCAAGCCTGCCAACCGGTGCAAGCTATCAGGAGGATGTAAAAATATGCCGCACGTTCTTTCCAAAAATAGATGTGAATGGGAAAATGGAATACGCATTCGCGGTGAAACTGGCTATGAAATACGATCCTCTGAAGGCTGCAAAATTATTAAGTCGGGAGAATGATGAAGAGGTTGTAAACTTCCGTGGCAATATTGATATACAGGATGTACGCATCAAGGCACTTCGAGGTAAAGATTTGGCCACAACAAAATACCCGGTAATGTTTTATGCGCTGGATGTGCATCAGCCCTTCAACGGTGAATTTCTTCCGGAGATGATTCATGATAAGATTGTGATCTTTGGATTTCTGGGAAAGTATTTTGGCGATCCATCCTGGAACGACAAGTTCTTTACACCGCTTAATAAAAAAGTATCAGGACGTGCCAACCCCGATATGTTCGGGCTTGTAGTGCATGCCAATATACTGGCCACTATATTAAATGAAGATTATATAGATGAACTGCCCGAATGGATAACATATTTGATTGCATTTATCTTTTGTTATCTGAATGTGGCACTCTTCTACGTAATCAACCATCGGTATCCCATGTGGTTTGATAGTGTTTCGCTGGTGATTCAGGTGCTTCAGATTGTTTTATTGATGGGATTTACCATTTGGCTGTTTGCGGCCTCCAACTTCAAGCTCGATCTTACGTTAACACTCGCTACAATTGCGGCCGTAGGGCCATGTTTTGAGTTTTATTTTAACGTTTTAAGGCCTGGTGTGGCACGACTTTGGGTAAATGTTGTGAAAAGATTACCTAAAGCGAACCAGGAGTATTAACGATAAACCGACTAATTTTACGTTTTACGTGAATGCCATTATGAAAATCAAAATCCTACCCTTCCTCTATCTAGTATTGCTGGCTGTTTCTCCTGCTTTTGCGCAGGACTACGCTTTTAAAGTGTTGGTAAACAAAGGGACCAATGAATTAAAAATAGGCGATGCCTGGCAGCCCATAAAAACCGGGGCATCGTTAAAAAGCGGCGATGAGCTTAAACTTTCTGATAATGCATATATAGGCCTCGTGCACGTTACCGGCAAACCTATAGAATTGAAACAGGCCGGTAATTATAAAGTGGCCGATCTGGCAGCCAAAGTAAGCGGAGGTTCTAACGTGCTGAGTAAATACACGGATTTTATTTTGAGCAGCAATTCTGCCGAAGCCAAAAAGAACCGTTTGAGTGCAACCGGGGCGGTACACCGCGGAGAGTCTGCACCTATCCAGATCATGCTTCCTGAAAATCAACATGCCGATGTATATAACAACGCGATTGTTATTTCATGGGAAACCAACAAAGTAGAAGGCCCTTATGTAGTAGTGATTAACAATATGTTTGGTGAAGAGCTTTCAAAAGTTGAGACACCCGAGTCTTCCCTACACATCGATTTGAGTGATGCTAAATATGCTTCCGAAAATGCTGTACTCGTGCAGGTTAGTTCGAAAGCTGATCCGAATAAAAAATCTGCTGAGCGACTGGTGAAGAAACTGGCACCTGCGCAGCGCGAAAAGATCAAAGTATCGTTGGGACAGATACAGGGAGAAGTTGCCGAGCAAACGGCATTGAACAAATTTATACTGGCGAGCTTCTACGAAGAGAATCACTTATATATAGATGCTGTTGCTGCTTACGAAGAAGCCATTGCATTGGCTCCGGATGTTGCTTCCTACAAAGAAGCATACGAAGATTTCCTGATCCGAAACGGTATCAAACGATAGATTTTTCAAAAAAAATAACAGAAAGAAGCCGCCCTAAAAGCGGCTTTTTCGTTGTATGCAGAATATATTCGTGAAAGATGTTCTAATTTTGAATGTAGACAAACAAAACCCTTAACCGTATTAATGTCATGAAAACGAAGTTGGCGCTCGTAGTATGTATCTTGATTACGTTTACGCAAGTGGTAACGGCCCAGGAAGTTGCCTTCAAAGTGCTGGTAAACAAAGGAAAGAATGAAGTGAAGAGTGGAGCGAACTGGCAGACTATTAAAGTTGGTTCGAGCCTCAAAGCAGTAGATGAATTAAAGGTTGCTGAAAACTCGTATGTAGGTCTCGTGCACGTGAGTGGTAAACCACTGGAAGTAAAACAGGCCGGTAAATATAAAGTATCAGACCTGGCAGCGAAGGTGAGCGGAGGTTCCAGTGTATTGAATAAATATGCCGACTTTATTCTCAGCTCCAATACACAGAAAGTCAACAGCATGCAAGCCACAGGAGCGGTGCACCGCGGTTCGATTATACCGCTATATTTACCGATTGCTACTCAAAACCCTGCCATTTATAACGATGAGATCATTATCAACTGGGATGCCGAGAAAATTCCAGGTCCGTATATCGTGAAATTCAAAAGCCTGTTTGATGAAGAGCTTGCCAAGAAGCAGACTAACGAGAACAGCATTAGTATAAACCTGGCTGATGCAGATTTTGCCAATGAAGATAACATTCTTGTTACCGTAGAATCGAAGGCCGATCCGAACAAGGTATCAGAAGTATATACATTAAAGCGCTTATCAAAGGCAGACAAAGCACGCATCAAGAATCTGCTGAATGAAATTGCTGCACAAACCGAGGAGGAAACGGCGCTGAATAAACTGGTGCTGGCCGGCTTTTATGAACAGAACTCATTGCTGATTGATGCGATCACCGCATACCAGGAAGCGATAAAACTTGCTCCCGATGTGCCTACTTTCAAGGATGCTTACAACGACTTTTTAATACGTAATAAGCTTAAAGACAAGCCGTTGGATACAAAATAATAGAATGGAAAAGGCTGCTGCAAAGCAGCCTTTTGTGTTTTATTCCCCTTGGACGAATGCTTTATTCTCCTATTTTTGTGCTGCTTAAAAAACAAGTTCATGAGTGTACTGGTAAATAAAAATTCGAGAATCATTGTTCAGGGGTTCACGGGCTCGGAAGGTACCTTCCATGCCGGACAGATGATTGAATACGGAACCAATGTGGTGGGCGGAGTTACTCCGGCAAAAGGCGGCACAGAACATTTGGGGCGACCAGTATTTAACACCGTGAAAGATGCTGTTGATAAAACAGGAGCTGATGTTTCTATCATTTTCGTGCCCCCTGCATTTGCTGCCGATGCCATCATGGAAGCTGCTGATGCTGGTATTAAAGTAGTCATCGCTATTACCGAAGGTATACCGGTGAAGGACATGACGCAGGCAAAGAAATATATCAAGGATAAAGGAGTTACTCTCATTGGCCCGAACTGCCCGGGAGTTATTACACCAGGCGAAGCGAAAGTGGGCATTATGCCAGGCTTTGTGTTCAAAAAAGGCCGCATCGGTATTGTATCGAAGTCAGGAACGCTTACGTATGAAGCTGCTGACCAGATCGTAAAAGCCGGCCTGGGTATATCTACTGCGATTGGTATTGGTGGTGACCCGATCATTGGAACACCGACAAAAGATGCTGTTGAGTTATTGATGAATGATCCTGAAACCGATGCGATTGTAATGATCGGTGAGATTGGTGGAAATTACGAACCAGTGGCGGCTCGCTGGATTAAAGAAAATGGTAATAAAAAACCTGTGGTAGGATTTATTGCTGGTCAAACAGCGCCTCCCGGAAGAAGAATGGGTCACGCGGGTGCCATCATTGGTGGTGCGGATGATACCGCTGCTGCCAAGATGAAAGTTATGCGCGAGTGCGGAATCCATGTGGTAGAATCGCCTGCAGAAATCGGCGATACCATGGTGAAGGTTCTTTCCAAGAAATAAGACACAATAAAAAAGGCCAGTTAAAAGCTGGCCTTAAATTCTTTCTCCAAATAATCGTTGAGGTTACTTAATCCGCGAAGCATATTCAGTTGCTCGGCTTCTTCATTGGTGTTGTCATTCTTATACAAGACTTCTACAAATAAATCACGCAGCATATAAATGTATATTCTGCGGCCGTTCTTCAGGCGGGTACCCAACATAATACCTTTTTTCTTAAGGTAAGAAGCCTGCTTTTGCAACGACATTTGCCTGAAAATAAATCGAAGTATCATAAAACATTTTTAGGGTTTCAGATACTTCTTCCAATAACAGGCCAAAGTATAAAAGCCCCGAAATCGTTGGAAATTCAGGGCTTTTGTTTGGTGAATGTCTAAGAATGGGAAGCGATTTTACTGAAAATTATAAAATCGGGAGAATCTTATGCCAATTTACATCAGCTCATTGGCCAGGTTTGCCAGCTCGGAGCGTTCACCCTTCTCCAACGTAATGTGTGCATAAAGCTCATGGTCCTGCAATCGGTCAATGAGAGTAGACAGTCCGTTACTTTGAGAATCGAGGTAAGGCGTATCAATCTGGTATATATCTCCGGTAAAAATAATCTTAGTGTTTTCGCCGGCCCGCGTAATGATCGTTTTTACTTCGTGTGGTGTTAGGTTTTGCGCCTCGTCTACAATAAAGCAAATGTTTGACAAGCTTCTTCCGCGTATATAGGCCAATGGTGTGATGACCAGTTTTTCCTGGCTTACCATTTCTGTTATTTTTGAATATTCTTTGTCTGTTTCGCTATACTGGTTTTGGATAAACTTCAGGTTATCCCACAGCGGCTCCATATAGGGATTTACTTTCGATTTAATATCGCCTGGTAAATATCCAATGTCTTTGTTGCTAAGCGGCACAATGGGCCGCGCAAGGTATATCTGCTTGTATTCACGTTTTTGCTCCAATGCTGCAGCCAATGCCAGCAGTGTTTTTCCTGTACCCGCTACACCTTGTATAGATACCAGTCTTATGTCAGGCTTCAGGGCTGCGTGGATAGCAAAGGTCTGCTCAGCATTGCGTGGCTTTACTCCGTATACCGAGCGTTTCTCCACGTGCTCCATCATGCCGTTGAACGGATTGAAGTATGCTAACGCAGACTTCTTGCCGCTTTTCAATATATAGTAGTGATTCTTGGTGGGATGTAATTTTCCAAGAATCTCTTCGGGCTGGCAATATCCTTTTTCGTAGAGCAGGTTAATAAGGTCTGCATTTATATCTTCAATCACCGTTCTTCCGGTATATAATGACGATATATTCTGAACTTTACCCGTGGTGTAATCCTCAGCCTGTAGTCCAAGTGATTTGGCTTTGAGGCGAAGGTTAACATCTTTGGATACAAGGATCACACGCTTGCCCTTCTCTTCCTTCTGCAATTGCAGGGCTGCATTGAGTATGCGGTGATCGGCTTTTACCTCATTGAATATTTTATTGGCATCCACCGCGCTGTGTGTATCCATCAATACCTTGAAGTTGCCCTTGCCTTTGCCATTGATAGGATTCCACTCCTGTAACATGCGGTCTTTGGCAAGCTTGTCGATGAGGCGTATAAATTCGCGTGCTTCGAAATTCTTGGTATCGTTACCTTTTTTGAAATTGTCGAGCTCCTCCAATACCGTTATCGGTATACCGACATCGTGTTCATCGAAGTTGAGGATGGAGTTGTGTTCATAAATAATGACAGACGTGTCGAGTACGAAGATCTTCTTCTCCTTCTTAAGTTTAGCCATGCTTCACAAAGAACTTAGGGTGGGGTCTTGAACGAAATTTTCGATGATCAATTCTTCCTTTAGAGGATTGCATGCAAAAGTGTTCGTAGACTTTTTTGACTTGTTTAATGTGTCAAGTAAACATTGTTTGTTGATGACACCTATATCGTATGCCGCAGTCATCACCTGGTACGAGTGCGGTGCATAACGATTTGAATGAAAGCTAAAGAAAAGGTTACGATTAGAGAAGAGGTGAAGAAGAAAACTTTTTTTATAACTTTACGACCCGTTTCGATGCAAGCTATCTTTTGCCCGAAAAGCCAGCGAGTAAATATCACCACGCTCATTCGGAGATACCCGAAGTACATCTGCCAGCACCAGCAATATCAATTTCCTGGAAGCATAAAATTTTTTAAGTCCGCTGATCTCAGTAAATTTCTTTAATGTAATCGTACTGTTAACATCCAGATACTGCATCAACAGATGCTCGTGTTCACCATAGTGAAAACGAACATCTCTCTTGTTCTGCGATCGCCTGGCAATTTCGCGCACCTCACGACTGGCCTTTATACTCTTGTCGTCAACGCGTACGAATGATTCTTTAGTTTCCTCGCCTGTGAGAAGATAGTGTGGTTTTTTATTACTCTCGGCAATTTCATATTGTATAACGGTACGCGCATTGCCAATGGGTATAAATGTTTCAGTATACGTTAGTGCAGGCTTGCATTTCTTTAAGGCTTGCTTAATAACATGCGATTCATCTTCCGGATGTTTCAATCCGGGTATAGTCAGGTCATCGCCGATGCCTACTAATAATATACCGCCCTGCGTATTGGCAAACGCAATCATTTCCCGAACAATCTTCTCGGGGAACGCGGCCTTTCGTTTAAATTCCAGTGTAAGCCCTTCGCCATGCATCACCAGTTTCTTCAATTGCTGAACCTGCTGTGCATTAAAGGTGACGGATTCCTGGGGTCTCATAAACGATAATTAAAAAACAGTAAGTGAAGATGTTGAATGAATTGCTAACTACATAACGAACGATACCAACTATATATAGGGTAGCGGTGCTTTATAAAAACGAAAGCTTAAAGCAATGTGCTCTAAGCTTTCGTTATTCGTTATAATGTCTTTTAAAATTTACCTCTTGCCAGTTCGTCATTCTCATCATCGTCATCCTCTCCGGGACGCGGAAGTGTGAACATACTGCTGAGCAGATCCTTGAATTGCAATCCGGCAGAAAGCGAATGTTTGCTGATGAGGCTATATTCTGCCAATCCGTGCAGCGCAAACTCCATCAGGAATAATTTCGTGGCGGCATCCTGATTTTTATGGAAATCATTGATGAGATCGTTTAGCCCCGGTACAGACTTCAGTGCTTTTTCGAAATCACTTTGCGTCATGTTATGGAGCAAATCAACCGTGTTACCTTCACCAAACCAGTCGGATACCTTCTTATAGGGGCTTTTCTCTTTTTGTTTTCTGAATTTGTCAGGATCCGGAAAATAATTTACGAACTGTGTGCGTAATGCTTTGCCAATCAGGTTCTGTGCTACTATACCCGGGCCTTCCTGCTCCCCTTCATACACTAGTTCTACTTTACCGGTAATGGCGGGCACTACACCTATAAAATCTGTTACGCGTATAGCGGTATTCTTTTCTCCATTAATAATGCTTCTGCGTTCGGCGGCTGCTACCAGATTTTCATACGCAGATATGGTGAGGCGTGCCGATACACCGCTCTTGGCATCTACATATTCACTCTTGCGTGCTTCAAAAGCAATTTGCTCGATCAGGTCTTTCGCAATCTCATTGACAGATACAATGGAGCGCTGAATGTCTTTAAGTCTCGCCTCCTGTTGTGTGATACGTTTACCAATAGCCAGCGTTTTAGGATAGTGTGTAATGATCTGACTATCGATCCGGTCTTTTAATGGCGTTACAATGCTGCCACGATTGGTATAGTCTTCCGGGTTGGCAGTGAATACGAACTGGATATCCAGCGGCATACGAATTTTAAAGCCGCGTATCTGTATATCGCCCTCCTGCAGAATGTTGAACAACGCTACCTGTATGCGTGCCTGCAGGTCGGGCAATTCGTTTATTACAAAAATACTGCGGTTGGAGCGCGGTATCAATCCAAAATGAATGACACGCTCATCGGAATAGGGAAGTTTTAGCGTAGCTGCTTTTATAGGATCAACATCACCAATCAAATCGGCGATGGATACATCCGGGGTTGCCAGTTTTTCGGTATAGCGTTCATCGCGGTGCAGCCATGCTATTGGGGTAGCATCGCCAAGCTCTGCAATTTTGTCTCTTCCAAAACGGGAGATCGGGCTCAGCGGATCATCGTTCAATTCTGAGCCTTCAATATAGGGTATATATTCGTCCAGCAGATTTACCATGAGGCGCGCAAGCCTTGTTTTTGCCTGGCCGCGCAAGCCAAGCAGGTTTACATCGTGGCCTGCCAGTATAGCGCGCTCCAGGTCTGGGATAACCGTTTCCTCATATCCCCAGATGCCTTCAAATACAGTTTCTTTTTTACGAAGCCGGTCGATCAGGTTTTCGCGAAGCTCTTCTTTCGTGGAGCGCGATGTATAGCCTGCTTTTTTTAATTCACCAAGAGTCTTAATGGATGTGGAATACATAAATATAGTCTAAAATAAAGTATCGCTATGTGCGACTGATTATAAGTTCTTTGTTCGGTTGCGTTTGAAATCTTCAAACACGAGGTTGCCCAACCCTTCCAGGCTGCTGTAGTATGCATTGCCGTTGTTGGCTTTTGTAAAATCGCGCACAAAAGATTTCAGATACGGGTCGGTGGCAATCATAAAGGTAGTAACCGGAATTTTTAATTTCCGTAGCTGGCCTGCCAGGTTAAGTGTTGTATTCAGTATTTTCTGATCAAGACCAAATGCATTTTTATAGTATTTAATACCTTGTTTGATGCAGGTGGGTTTGCCATCGGTGATCATGAAAATCTGCTTGTTGGCATTCTTGCGTCTGCGCAAAATATCCATGGCAAGCTCCAGGCCTGCCACGGTGTTTGTATGATAGGGACCTACCTGCAGATAAGGGAGGTCTTTGATTTCGATCTGCCAGGCATCGTCACCAAATACCAGAACATCCAGCGTATCTTTCGGATATTTTTTGGTGATGAGTTCTGCCAGTGCCATGGCTACTTTCTTGGCCGGTGTAATGCGATCTTCACCATACAGGATCATAGAATGCGAGATGTCGATCATCAGCACCGTGGAAGTTTGCGTTTTATACTCGCTCTCCATTACCTCCAGATCGTCTTCTGTCATGAAGAAATTATCGAGGCCGTGATTGATCTGTGCATTTCGAAGCGAATCGGTAACTGATATTTGTTCGAGTGTATCACCAAATTCATAGTCTCTCCGTTCGGTCGTTTGTTCATCACCACGGCCGCTATGTGAGGTATTGTGCTCGCCCTGTTTGGTCTTTTTAAGTTTGCCGAATATTTCTTCGAGTGCCGATTGGCGCAGGTTCTGTTCGCTTTTCGCTTTCAGTTTAAATTCCCCCTTGGGGCCTTCATCCGTAACATAGCCGTTGCGTTTCAGGTCTTCAATAAAATCGCCAACGCCATACTGGCCATTGGTAAGATTATATTGACGATCTACTTCTGTGAGCCATTGCAGTGCTTCGCCAACGTTACCGGAGGTGATGAGCACCAATTGCATGAATATCTTCAAGAGCTTTTCGAAATCGCTTTTGCCCTGGTCTTGCGGAGGTGTGTATTTTGAAAATCTGTATCCCAGCATAGCATTAAGGTATAACTCTCTAAACCATTAATTTCGACTTTCTGTTTCTCCTTCAAAATTTAAATTCCTGAAAGATTCTTGCATTGTGTAAGGATTCTGCCAGAATCGAAAAATGCCGTTGAACCGACTTAAATATCTTTGAATAACAATTTAACCAAACAACCTTATGAAAAAGTCTGTAGCTGCTTTCGTCTTAGTAGGTGTAATCCTCTCATCCTGTGGTTTTCACACCTGCCCAACGTATGCCAAGAAGGTTCAAAAGAAGGCTGCTCCTTCTCGCGAAACCCGCATCTGATTTGTTCACAACGCTCTCATTAACCTAAACAAATAAAGAAGCCATCCTGAAAAGGATGGCTTTATTTTATTCACGCTTCCAAATCTTACGAAGCTTTTTTATCACGCATTGTGCCGTATACATAATCCCACAAGGGAGAAGATACACCAAACACAATCTCGCCATCTTTGTAGTGGTGAACGCTATGATTTACCCACCATGCCTTAAAGAAATTTTTGGGTGGCTGAAACGCATGCACCATGTAGTGCACTGACAGATAGCCTGCATAGCCAACCAAAAATCCGGGCAGGAATGCAAACACCAGGTCACCCATTATTAATCTGAAGAAAAGCAGCAGAATGGTGGCGATGGTAATGCTTAGCAGTGGGGGCATTGCCAGCCTGTCCTTGTCCTTCGGGAACTCATGATGCACTCCATGCATAGTATACTGCAGCTTCTGTCTGAATTTCGTATAGGTCTGCATGTGAAAGATATAGCGGTGCGTCATGTATTCTACCCACGTGAAGGCGAGCAATCCGAAGAAGAACATACCGGTTGTTACAAATGCATTGAGCGATGTGTGTGTTATACTCCAGTATAATAATCCTGAAGAGTATAAAAAGAATATGGTAAGTGGAATGGAGATATGTGTGCGTGACAGTTTCTCCAAAATCGGGTTCTTAAAAAGCTGCTTGGTTCCTTTGTTTTTGGGTAATACCTCTACTTCCATACCGTATTCAACTTTTGTGCGAAATTAAAATCACAGGACTCTCGTACAAAATTTATTAACGTTTATACCGCAGTTTTCGCTGCGGATTTTTCTAAAATTTTCTGGTAATAGCTTTCGTACAAGGGCAGTATCTTCGTGATATCAAAATCTTGTGCCCGCTTCAATGCGTTCTCTTTAAAGCGGGGAAGGTTGTTTTTATCCAGTACAAACAGGGCTTTTCGCGTCATATCTTCCACATCGCCTACGGCACTCATAAAGCCGGTAACACCCTGCACATTAAGTTCGGGTAGCCCACCCGTGTTAGTCGAAATTACTGGTACTTCGCAGGCCATTGCCTCCAGCGCTGCCAGACCGAAGCTCTCCTTCTCGGACGGCATAATGAAGAGGTCGGCTACCGAAAGCACTTCTTCCACTGCTTCAAGCTTTCCGAGAAAACGTATATCATCGCAGATGCCCAGCTCACGACACATACCTTCAGCATGATTACGCTCAGGCCCATCGCCAATCATGAGCAGCTTGGCCGGTATTTCTCTGCGAATGTTTGCAAACACCTGGATCACATCCGGTATACGCTTCACTTTTCTGAAGTTGGATGTGTGCACAATGAGCGACTCGCCGTTGGGGCAGATCGCTTTCTTGAAGTGATCCTTCTTCTGCTTCTTGAATTTTTCAAGATCGATGAAGTTAGGTATAACTTCTATATCATTCAATACTTTGAAGTGCTGATAGGTTTCTCTTTTCAGATCTTCAGATACAGCCGTAACGCCATCAGACTGGTTGATGCTGAATGTTACCACGGGTTCGTATGAAGGATCTTTACCCACCAGCGTTATATCAGTACCGTGCAGGGTTGTTACTACCGGTATAAATATACCATGTGTACGCAAAATCTGTTTAGCCATATAGGCTGCAGAAGCATGTGGTATAGCATAATGTACATGCAGCAAATCAAGTCTTTCGTTCTTTACCACACTTACCATTTTGCTGGCCAGTGCAAGCTCGTAGGGTTGAAATTCAAAGAGGGGGTATGATCGGAAATCTACTTCGTGATAGTAAAGATTTTCATTCAGGAAATCGAGGCGGGTAGGTTGTGAGTAAGTGATAAAATGTACTTTGTGACCTTCCTGGGCGAGTGCTTTACCGAGCTCAGTCGCTACTACACCACTTCCTCCGAAGGTTGGATAGCATACAATGCCAATTTTAATTTGTTCCACTGGTGGTTGGTTTTTGTTACAGCTTAACCCGTTTCACATAGGGTTAGTTTCTCTTCTTTTGTTAATTTATTGTGAATGGGCGCAATAATCAAAGATCGATTGATAGATGACGTCCTGAATACGCGAACGGATGTTGGTGGTATTAAGACGCGTGCTCCGGTCGGGATATACTCTGTTGGATAGGAAAATATATACGAGGTCGAACTCCGGATCGATCCACATACACGTGCCGGTAAACCCGGTGTGGCCAAAGGTAAGCGGCGATGCAGTTAATGATGTAGGGCTGTTCCACTCACTTTGCACCGGGCGATCCCAGCCAATGGCTCTGCGGCCTTTATACATTTTGGTAGAGAATAAACGTACTGTTTCCGGCTTGTAATAATGATATCCTCCATAATATCCTTCTTGCAAAAGCATTTGTCCGAGCTTCGCCAGGTCGCTGGCATTGCTGAATAAACCGGCATGGCCACTGACACCGCCCATCATGGCGGCACGCTCATCGTGTACAGTGCCTGCGATCAGTTTCTTACGGTATATTTTGTCGATCTCGGTAGGAGCAATGGTTTGCACCGGAAAGTTATCCAATGGATTGAAGCGGGTAGTATAGGCACCCAGTGGCTCATAAAAATTTTGATGCAGAAAATCATCCAGCGGTTGATTTAAAAGTCGTTCCACAATGTGCTGCATAATCATCAGTCCCAAATCGCTATAGCGGTATGGATAAGGCGTGCGTGGTGGTTTTTCGGCCATCCTGGACTGAATGATCCACGACCAGACAGAATCTTTCATGGCCTGCGATCCATAAAGTCCGGGGGCCACGGGAAAAGGATGTACTGCATCGCGCGTGTGGCTGTAGAATTGTGGCAGAAATGTAGTGTCTTTCATCGTCTGCGGCCACATGGGTATAAAGGGTGCAAGTCCCGCCTGGTGTGTGAGCATATCAATAATGGTGATATCTTTCTTGTTGCTGTTTCGCAGCTCAGGCAGATAGACAGAAGCCTTTTTATTGAGGTCGATGAGGCCACGCTCGTACATAAACATGGTGGCTTGTAGCGTGGCAGATACTTTGGTGAGTGAAGCGAGATCGTAAATGGTCCGCTCTGTTACGGGTGATTTCTTCTCGTATGTGAGGTATCCAAACGATTTATCATACACCACTTTGCCATGACGGGCTACCAATACCTGGCATCCGGGCGTTGCCATCGTTTTGATAGCCTCCCGGGCAATGGAGTCAATCTCCGTGAGCACACGACTATCCATGCCGGCATCTTCGGGTATAGAATAGGTAAGGCGGTTAAGTGAAGAGTATGTATTGCTGATACCGTTCTTCAGTTGATCGCTTATGCTCATAGGCAGTATAGCATCTGCCGCGAGTGCTCCAAAAATTACCTGCGGCACACCTTCCAGCATTTCGCGTGTGTTGGTATAGGCTGTAATAACCGTGGGGTACTGCCCGGCCGTGCGTAGAAATTCTTCATTGCCAAAGTCGCAGAGAATTACTTCATGACGATTAAATGTTCCCAGTAACTGCTTTAATATACTCAGCGCCTCCGGTGTTGTTTGCGGGTAAATACCAATGATGATGGTAAACTTATCTTTACTTTCTGCAAGCCGCTTAAGCTGCGGCAGTTGATGTAATGTATAGCGGTCGGCATGTGTATAGTGTGTCAGGTAATGATATAGCGCATCCGGTTTTTGTGTAGTGTCGCTGGTAATGTATACAAATTTTTTATTATCGAGTATAGATACCGGTAACACATTGTTACTGTTCTTCACTACCGTGATGGCGGCTTCCTGTAATTTTTTATTCAGCAGTCGCGATTGCGGTGTGTTGAGCCGGAGTAAAAGATTATCGGTGTTGATCACTTCCTTGTGCCACAGGCCGGCATCATATTTAGCCGCGAGTATCTTTTTAACACTTGCATCCAGTTGCTCTTCGAGCTGCTTATCGCGGCGAACCTGCCGGCGTATTTTTCGAATAGCGTTGTTAATGTCTTCCGGGTATAGCTGCACATCATTACCGGCCTTTAATGCATAGAGTGATGCCAATCCCTCACCGTTCTTTTCCTCCATGGGCGGAACATTGCGCATGTCTGTAAAGGCCAGTCCCTTAAAGTTCATGTTCCTTTTTACCCAATCGCCTGTAAACAGCGATGACAATGCCTGCGAAGTAAAATTGTTCTTACGTGCCAGGCTCATGTTGGAATAGAATAATGGCAACTCTGTGCTGCCGGGTATAAATCCGGTGAGCCCGCCATCGAAAAGTCGTCTGAAAGTATATACCTGTGCGGTGTCCACAGCAGGTTGAACAATGGGCCAGCCCTTCTCTACCTCTGTAATGGTTAATCCCTTTACCGGAAAATTCTTTACCACCGCCAGCACATGCTGATCGGCCATGCCCTTCATGAACGCCAGTGCCTTGTTGGTGATGCGAAATTTATTTTCTCCGAAAGACTGGTAGTGTAGGGTTGGCGTTGTATTCATCTCCACGGTGGGAGCGAAATTCAGATTAACGCCAATCATCTTTAGTTGCAGTGCGATATTCTTGCCTAGTTCGTAAAGCAGTGAATCATTTCTGATTGCGCCCAACACGAGTGGAGACGGATAGGTAAGTGTACTGTCGAGGCTCATGCCTAAACCGCCTTCGGCATCCTGCGCAATGAGCAATGGTATATCAGACTCTTTCTGAAATCCGGCAATCAGTCGGGCGAGTGTTACCGGGTTGCCACCGGCTATGATTAGTCCGCCTACTTCTTCATTTTTTATTTTGGAACGTACTTCATTCAGCCTGGCAGCATCGGTTTGGGCCGGCACTTGTATCATAAATAGCTGGCCGATTTTTCGGTTGGTGTTGAGGGAATTGAATACGCTGTCAACCCAGGCTTGCCTGGTTTGTTGGGCGCATGCGGGTATAATACAGTAGAGTATAAGTGCAAAGAGACCAAGCGTCTTTTTAACCATCCGTTAATAAAGTTTAAAAAATGAACGATTACGGTGAACGAGCGAAGTTAACGGTTAAATTTTTAACGGTGAACTTCCGGGAACATTTCAACGGGTGTATCTAAAAATCTGGCGATTCCTTCTGTAAAATTTGCCACCTTTGTGCTTCCTTAATTTGCACGACTGCATTCATGCCTGACATCATTCAGCTTTTACCCGATTCGATTGCCAACCAGATTGCCGCTGGTGAAGTGGTGCAACGCCCGGCTTCGGCTGTGAAGGAGCTGATCGAAAACTCGATCGATGCGGGAGCCACCACCATTAAACTGATTGTAAAGGAAGCCGGTAAATCTCTGCTGCAGGTGATCGATGATGGTAGCGGCATGTCGGAGACCGATGCACGTATGAGCCTGGAGCGTCATGCTACATCCAAGATACGGAAGGCCGAAGATCTGTTCGCACTATATACCATGGGCTTTCGTGGTGAGGCGCTGGCCTCTATCGCAGCCGTGGCACAGGTAGAAATTAAAACACGACTGGCTGACCAGGAACTGGGCACCTGCATTGTGGTAGAAGGCTCGGATATAAAAAAACAAGAGCCTGTAGCCTGCGAGAAAGGAACCAGTATCGCAGTAAAAAATCTCTTCTACAATATACCGGCGCGCAGAAATTTTCTGAAGTCAAATCCGGTAGAACTAAAACATATCATTGAAGAATTTCAGCGGCTCGCGCTCGCACATCCGGAAATTTCTTTCTCCATGATTCATGGTGATGAACGTATATACGATCTGCCCGCTACCAAGCTCAGCCAGCGTATTGTAAACCTGTTTGGCAAATCGTATCAGGAGCAACTGGCTACCTGCCAGGAGGAAACGGAGAATGTTAAAGTGCAGGGATATGTAGGCAAGCCCGACTTTGCACGCAAAACGCGGGGTGAGCAGTTCCTGTTTGTGAACAACCGGTTTATCCGCAGCAACTATCTGAACCACGCGGTGATGAATGCCTTTGAAGGACTGATCTCCGAAAACAGTTTTCCGTTCTATGTGCTCTTCATTCACATGGATCCGAAGCATATCGATGTGAACGTGCACCCTACCAAAACGGAAATCAAGTTTGATGATGAGCGTGCTGTGTATGCTGTAGTGCGCGCTGCGGTGCGGCAGGCTATAGGCTCGCACAACCTGACACCGGCTATAGATTTTAATGCCGATGTGAATTTCATCACCAAGCTTAACAATGCCAACAACCAGTCAAAGCAGGTATATTTTGAAGAACGATTCAGCACAGCCTTACATCGCTCCAACACCGAAAATTGGGAGAAGCTGTTTGAAACCCCCGAAATAAAACCGACCATTCGCCAGCAGGATGAAATTACGGCACCACAACCGCAGACGCTGCGGTTCGAGAGTGCAATAAATCAGTCATCACAAGCGACTGCTTCAGAAGAGCGGACGTTGTTTCAACTTCATGCCCGTTACCTCGTTAAACAGGTGAGGTCGGGTATGATGATCATCGATCAGCAGGCTGCGCACGAACGCATTTTGTTTGAAAAGTTTTTAAATCAACTGAAAAATAAATCCGGTCAGAGTCAGCAAAGTTTATTTCCGCAGGCCATCACGCTGAGTGCAGCCGATTTTGCGTTAGCACTGGAGATGCAACCGGAGATAGAAGCACTGGGGTTTCGCTTTGATGTATTTGGAAAGAATACACTGGTGGTAAATGGTGTGCCAACTACAGTGCAGGGCGGTAATGAAAAAGATTTGTTTGAAGGATTGATCGAGCAGTTCAAGGTCAACCAGTCGGAACTTGAGTTGCCGCTGCAGGAAAATCTCGCGCGGGCGCTGGCCAGGCGGGCTTCCATTAAGGCCGGGCAGCCGCTGGTGCGCGAAGAAATGCAGGCCCTGGTAGATAGTTTGTTTGCGTGTTCAACATCGAACTACTCGCCAGACGGGAAACCTACATTTTTTATTTTTGAATTAACTAAACTTGAAACCTATTTTAGATAATCCCGACCTATAACAGAAAACGGAAGAAGCAGATTAATTAAACTTACTATGTTCAGACTTACGCCGGTTGTTAGAAGTATTATCATTATAAATGTGATTGTTTTTATAGGCCAGATGGTAGCGCCCAGTATGGATTTCGCAGGATGTTTTGGCAGTAGTGGTATAGGCTTCGCATATCAGAACGACATCATTACAGGCTTTTTGTCAATGTGGAATACGCATACCGATTGCTTTAAGCCTTACCAGCTTTTTACGTATATGTTCGTGCATGGAGGATTCTCGCATATATTCTTCAACATGCTGAGCCTTGCTTTTATGGGACCAATGCTGGAATCATATTGGGGAACCAAACGGTTCACAATGTTCTATATGGTAACGGGTATAGGAGCGGGCATTTTTAACATTATTGTAGATCGATATCTCGGTATTGGCTCTTACGGCATTATGATGGGAGCTTCCGGTGCTATATATGGTATTTTAATGGGCTTCGGTATGATATTTCCTAACATGGAAATAATGTTATTGATCCCCCCAATTCCGATTAAAGCTAAGTATCTTGTGTTTCTGTTAGGAGGCCTGAATTTTTTCATGGACAAAAGTGGAAATGTGGCTCACTTCGCACACCTGGGTGGTGTAATTTTTGCGTTTCTGCTGATCACCGCCTGGCGAAAAGAGGGTGGCGATGGATGGAGCTGAGCGTTAAACAATTTAGTGTGTTGATGTATGTTTGAAGAATTCAAGAACGCATTTAACCGGTATAATAATGCACACGTACAGTTGATCATTATCAACGTGGTCGTGTTCCTGGTGATGGCGGTTATCACCGTGTTCTCAACAATAAGTCAGTTTCCGGAAATAGGGGAGTGGTTGCACCTGCAGGTAGCTATACCTGCACCCATCGAAGCCTTTATCCTGAAACCGTGGACTATCATGACATATGCCTTTGTGCATGATCTGAGTGGTATATTTCATATACTTTACAATATGCTGTTCCTCTACTGGTTCGGTAAATTGTTTGTAGAGTATCTCGGCAGCGATAAACTTGTTTCGGTATATGTGCTGGGCGCATTGGCAGGCGGTGCTTCTTACCTGCTGGTATATAACCTGATTCCGTTCTTTATAGAACGCACACCGTTATTGGGTATGATTGGCGCATCGGCAGCAGTATATGCCATTGTAGTGGCTACCGCTACATTGCTTCCGGATTATACTTTCTTTTTGTTGTTCCTCGGGCCAGTGCGCATTAAATATATAGCAGCTTTTTATATCGTGTTGTCCTTTCTGGGTACCGTTCAATCCAACGCCGGTGGAAATATAGCGCACCTGGGCGGAGCGTTGATTGGTTTTG